>JAXDQN010000491.1:0-6378 GCA_034667865.1 Gammaproteobacteria bacterium | reverse complement strand
CGCTGTGATCGCCATCCGCGAGGAGAACAATCAGCTCTTTCCGGACCGCCCGGTGACGGAGAGAACGATCGCGACCTCGACCGGCTTAATGAATCTCGGCAGCGCCGCAGTTGGAGGCGTGCCGATGTGTCACGGCGCGGGCGGCATGGCGGGGCACGTGGCTTTTGGCGCTCGCACCGGCGGGGCCCCGATCATTCTCGGCGTGACGTTGCTGATCCTCGCTTTTTGCTGCAGCGGTTCGATCGGGGCGCTATTCGAGGTGTTTCCGACGGCAGTGTTGGGCGTTATTTTGTTTTTGACCGGCGTACAGCTCGCCTTGGGCTCCTGCGATTTCAGCAAGGACAAAATGGAGCGATTCATTACGCTCGCAACCGCGGCGTTTGCGATGTGGAATGTGGGTTTGGCATTTGTCGTTGGAATGGTTCTCGCCTATTGCGCCAAACGAGGCTTGCTGCGCTTATAGCTTGCACCTAGCGGCTTCCAAGAAGGGGTGAGCGGCCGATTTTATCCCGCCGCACCTTCTTTTTGGGAGCCGAGAATTTCGAGTTTTCGAGCTGCTTCTGAAGCGTTGGAAGTATCCAAGTTTTCTGCAGCCGCAGGCTGTTCATCCCTTCGTTCCAGAGAAGAAGCATGCGTTTGCCTATCTCGCGAAAGTGCGCGTAGCTTTCGGCGGTTTCAATGACCAGTGGAGCGACTTCGATTATTGATTCGCAGATTCTCTCGACGCGACTTTTGACCTCCGTCGGGCGCAAATTACAGAAGGTTTGAAGATAGATCTCCATTGATTTCCCCGGGCGCCACGTCTTACGGCCGCCGAGCAGCAGGCCGGGCGAATTCCGCGAGTAGTCGGCATAAGCAGTGATCGTCAGCATGTCGTACACCGGAGACAGCATCACGTCGTTCCTGGATGAGTAAAGCAGCGCAATGTTCTTTGTGTGACAGTCCGAATTGCGCAATGCATAGGACAGCAGGATCAAGTCGGCCAGCCGAGATAGGGCTACGTTTTGCTGGGCAGGGACGGTTACGATCTGCTTGATCCGCGTCGCGACTTCTTCCCATGTGGCATCGTATTTTTGCTCCGGCCGCAGCGCCAATAAACTGCAGAGATCTTCCATTCCCTTGCGGGTGACGCCATCGCTCTCGTAGTCAAAACGATGAACTACCAGCGCCTGCCCATCTTCCGACACTTGAGTGTCGGCGCACGAAATACCAGCTTTTCTGGCAACCTCCATGCAGAGATGCTCGTTGAGAGCGACTCCCGGCAATCGCGAGGTGGTGCCCTTGACGATGTATCGATCGGTGGCAACCGTGCCCTTGCCGAATTCGTCGAATGCAGCCGGAGACAGGAATTTTGGAACCACCCCGGATACGCCGGAGCGCGCATAGCGGCGCACCAATTCAACGAATACCTCCTCGGAGTTGTCGCCCTTCAAGAGCGACGCAAGTTCGAATGCCACCGGCGGCTGTGTTGGGTCGGCGCCCGGCACGGCGAGTTTGACCCTTCCGATCGAATGACGGCCGACGACGGAAAGAAGATTCAATGGGGAAGCGCCGATCTCCGGGCCAAGTTGCTCCTGCAATATCGACAGCAAAAAGCCTTCCGGTAAATTCATGCGAAACAGTGGGTGGAGTTCCGGGTATGCGTAGGACTCCGTGCGCACCGGCATCAACAACGACGCAAAATATTCCGGGTCGATGTCAGGGTGGTAGGTCAACACATGGCGGAAGCCATCGGGCGAATCCAAGGTCGCCACGGGCTTGTCGTGCACGAATACATGGAGCTTCATGGGGTTTCTAGCTCGCGGCCTTTCTGCGCCTCTGTTCCAACGCGTCGTCCAGGGTGAATTCCTGGCTGGTAGGCACAAAAGCCAATTCGAATCCCATTACTTCCAGCAAGCGCAACAGCTTCCGTGAACCGAATTCGGTGACACCTGCGGTTTCGAATCGCGCAAGCGTCGATTGACCCAGACCTGAAAGCTTTGCCAATTCAGCCTGGGTCATACCGCGGCTCTTTCTCACTTTGGCCACTTCCGCGCCCACTTCCTTCAATGTGTTCATATGCTGTATATGCTATAAAAAATGGAATTAAGCCAGTTTTATAGCATATGAGGCATATTCCTGCAAACCAATTGATGCTGTATTTGCTATGAGTTTTTGGAGCCCAACCGCCTGACAGGCGATAAAACCTACAAAATCACCCCATAGAGCGAGTCTTTCTATAGCATATACAGCATAAATGACAGGCTCGCCCGTGGCACGAGGCAATTTAAGCCCTAAGAATGTGCCTTACGAGCCTCATTATTCGGTCTCGATTAGCCATTGGTGCGTGCGGGGTGATGGTCATCTGTGCAGCAGCGGCTTTCCTAGCCGGTGGCCATAGGACCGCTGCTATTATTGCGGGGCAGGCCTCGCTGGCTTGCTTCCTTACTTACGGCGCCATCAAGCGCTGGAATCAAATGTCGAAATAGATCGCGTCCGGCTCGGCCGCTCCATCCCGCGAGGCCACCCGCAATTCCGGTTCCTTCAAGGACACGCGTGAGCGCGGCGGAACGCTGTGGGTGAGAAACACTGAGCCGCCGATGACGCTGTGCGCGCCAACGACGGTCTGACCGCCGAGCACGGTGGCATTCGCATACAGCGTCGCGCCATCCTCCACCGTCGGGTGACGCTTCTTGCCGCGGATGATGTGACCATTGGCATCGCGCGGCAGGGACAGCGCGCCCAGCGTCACGCCCTGATAAATCTTCACGCCCTCGCCTATGTGCGTGGTTTCGCCGATCACCACGCCGGTGGCGTGATCGATGAAGAATGCCGCGCCGATGGTGGCGCCGGGGTGAATGTCGCAGCCGGTCTTCGAATGCGCCCACTCGGTCATGATGCGCGCCATCATCGGCACGCCCAGGTCGTACAACGCATGCGCGATGCGATACACGCTGACCGCCAGCACGCCGGGATAGGCCAGGATGATTTCATCCAGATTCAGCGCCGCCGGATCGCCGTCGAACGCCGCCTGCACATCGCCGATCAGCAAATCCCGGATCTGCGGCAATCGCTTCAAAAAAATTTGCGCCAGGCTGTGCGCCTTGGGCGCGCATTCACCCATGGCCGGCGGAATCTCCTCGCGTTCGCGCCCGTAGCACAGGCAGTGCTCGATCTCGCGCTCCAGCATCGGCACCAGGTTGGCCGCCATCTGCGCCACATGCGCATCCAGGTTGTCGCGACTCAGATCGCCCCGGCCGAAATAGCCCGGGTACATGAGATCCAGCACCGAGTGCAGAATGTCCACAATGCCCTCGCGCGAGGGCAGATAGCGGTGCGAAATGCGCCGCGCTCGCTCATCGCCCAAGTAGCTCTTGAGCAGGCCGCCGACCAGTTCGTCCACTGCGGTCAAGCAACCGCCTGCATTTTTTCGACTTCCTCGAACAGGCCTTCGAACAATGCGCCCGACAGGTAACGCTCGCCGGCATCGGGCAGGATGACAACAAGGGTTTTGCCCTTATTGGCGGGATCCTTCGCCAGGCGCACCGCGGCTGTCATTGCCGCGCCGCAAGAAATACCGCACAAAATGCCCTCCTCGCGTGCCAGACGACGCGCCATCTCAATGGCTTCGTCATTACTCACCTGCTCCACTTTGTCGACCAGCGACAAGTCGAGATTGGCCGGAATGAAACCCGCGCCGATGCCCTGAATTTTATGCGGCGCCGGCGCCAGCGGCTGGTGCGCCAGGGTCTGCGAGATGACGGGCGAATGAGTCGGTTCCACCGCCACGGTGGTGATGGCCTTGCCGCGCGTCTTCTTCAAATAGCGCGATACGCCCGTGAGTGTTCCGCCGGTGCCGACGCCGCTGACGAAGATGTCCACTGTGCCCTCGGTGTCGTCCCAGATTTCCGGGCCCGTGGTTTTTTCGTGAATGGCCGGATTGGCCGGGTTTTCGAATTGCTTCATGAGCAGGTACTTGCTCGGCTCCGAAGCCGCCAGTTCTTCCGCCTTTGCGATGGCGCCCTTCATGCCCTTGGCGCCCGGGGTCAAGATCAATTTCGCGCCGAACGCCACCAGCACCTTGCGGCGTTCCATGCTCATGGTCTCCGGCATGGTGAGCACGCAGCCATAACCGCGCGCGGCCGCCGCGAACGCCAGTGCGATGCCGGTGTTGCCGCTCGTGGCTTCGACCACGGACATGCCCGGTTTCAACGTGCCGCGTTCTTCCGCGTCCCACACCATGGCCGAACCGATGCGGCACTTCACCGAATAAGCCGGATTGCGCCCTTCGATCTTGGCCAGGATGATGGCGCCGCTGCCGGCGTCGAGGCGATTGATGCGCACCAGCGGCGTGTGCCCGATGGATTTGGTGTTGTCTTGAAATACCGGCATGCTGCACCTCGTGCGAGACGAATTCTTAGGGATAAGGAGTCGATTTTCCTCCTAAGCACAGGAGAATTGCCATAGCACTTGGTTATTAGCGCCTGCCCACCGGTTATGGGCTTAGGCCGGGCTGGGGACCATCGACAAGCGCTGCGGTCTGCCCACCGCAAAGCCCTGCACGAAATCGATGCCCATGCCGGTGACGGCGTCCAATGATGATTGATCTTCGACTTGTTCCGCCACGATGCGAAAGTTCAGGCTGCGCGACAACTCGATCATGGCGGCCACCATGGCCTGGTTGACCGAATCTGTGCCCAAGTTGCGGATGAACGATCCGTCGATCTTCAAGTAATCCATCGGCAGCGTTTTCAAAGTCGAGAAGGAACTCAAGCCGCTGCCGAAATCATCGAGCGCGAACTCGCAGCCCATGCCATGCAGCACCGCAATGAATCGATGTGCATGATCGAGATTCGCCACCACCGAACTTTCCGTGACTTCGAAACAAATTTCGCTGGGGCTCGCCCCGGTGTGATCGAAGCATTCCACCACGAACTCCAGAAACTCGGCATCGCCCAATGTCTGGCCGGCGATATTGATGGCCACGCTGCGCCCGGGCGGCAATTTAAGGCCGCCACGCCCGAGCGCGGCGAGTACCGCGCGCACCACCCAGCGATCTACCAGCGGCATCAAGCGATAGCGTTCGGCGGCACGGATGAACTCCGCGGGCGGCGGCGGCGGCTGGCCGTTCTCGCCTTCCAAGCGCACGAATACCTCGAGCGCCGGTCCGCGTACGCCGCCGGCGCGCGCATGCACGATGGGTTGGAAATATAGTTCGAATTTGTTGTCGCGCAGCGCGCCTTGCAAGCGCCGCAGCCATTGAATTTCGCCGCTGTGCCGCGCACTGGCTTCTTCACGCGCCGAGTACACATGGACGTGCAGGCCACCCTGCTTCTTCGCCACGTAGCAGGCCGAGTCGGCGGAAGTCATGATGTCCTCGAGCGAGCCGCTGTCGCGGCCGATCTCGACCAGACCGATGCTCACGCCGATGTTGAAGATCTTGTCCTTCCAGACGAAGCGGTAGTCGTTGACCGAGCGCACTACGTTGTCGCAGATCTGGCGCGCTTTCTCCAACGGACAACCTACCAGCAATAACGCAAACTCATCGCCGCCGATGCGGCCCACGGTGTCCGAGTCGCGCACCGCTTCGCGGATGATCGAAGCGACTTCGCGCAGCATGTTGTCGCCGGCGGTATGACCGCAGGTGTCATTGACCACCTTGAAACGATCCAGGTCCAGGTAGCACAGCGCATGCCCGACATCGCCGGTCTGCGCGGAATCCATCGCCTCTTGCAAGCGCCGTTCGAATTCGCGCCGGTTCACCAGGCCTGTAAGCGCATCGTGACTGGCCTGGTAGGTCATCTGCCGCGTCAGTCCCCGCAGCTCACTGGTGTCGTGCAGCACGATCACCAATCCCTGGATGTCCTTGCCGTCGAAGCGCAGCGGCGTCACGCTGATCTCAACCGAGCGCTCGGGTCCGGTCACACCGCCGATAGGCGCCGGCACCAGCGCCGCGCGTCGTCCCATGGTGACGCGGCCGCCGGTAGTCAGCGCTTTGCGTACTGGATCACCGAGCGAGTGCCGGTCGGTTTCATCCACCAACGTGGCCACTTCCGGAAAGGACTTGCCCATCACCTGATCGAATTGCATTCCCAGCAACACTTCCGCGGCGTGATTGATGTAGTCGATATGTCCATCGGCGTCGACGGTGATGACGCTCTCGCCCATCGCGTCCAAGGTCGCCATGGCACGCGGCTTCTGCGTCACTGCGGTGGGCGCCGCGCCGGGCATCATCTCCAGGACCGTCAGCAATAGTGCCGGTTCTCCGGCGCTGTCGATCAGCGTGCTCGACAGTTCGACTCGCGTGACCTGGCCCTTGGCGCCGAGCAGCTCGACTTCGTAGCGCTCGGGCGCGGGCTCGCCCATCAGGCGCCGTCGCAGATTATTTTCGACCAGTTC
>JAXDQN010000490.1:0-7280 GCA_034667865.1 Gammaproteobacteria bacterium | reverse complement strand
AGCTGCTGTTGACGGTTATCGAGAAATTTGACGGCGGCCCGGTGGGTGTCGACAGCCTGGCGGCGGCCATGAGCGAGGAGCGCGGCACCATCGAAGATGTCATCGAGCCCTTTCTCATCCAACAAGGTTTTTTGATGCGCACGGCGCGCGGCAGAATGGCGACGCGCACCGCGTACACGCATTTCGGTTTGCCGGCTCCGTCCTTGGAGCGCGACATGAATTTGAGACTGTTTCGGGACGACCAATAGGTGTCCCAGGCGCCGGGCTTCAGCGAAGTCTATTCGATCTACTACGAAGACACCGACGCCGGCGGCGTGGTGTATTACGCCAATTATCTGAAGTTCTTAGAGCGTTGCCGCACCGACTGGCTGCGTGCCATGCACGTCGACCAGCAGCGCTTGCGGGCCGAGCAAAAATTGCAATTTGTGGTCACCAACATCGAGGTGGCCTACCTCAGGCCGGCGGTACTGCATGATGAAATTCTCGTCACTGCGGAACTCGAGCGTCTCAGGGGTGCCACAATAGTCTTCAAGCAAACCATAATGCGGGGCAATGAGCAGTTGATCGACGCCACTGTTCGCGTTGCCTGTTTGGACTCGGGCACGCTGAGGCCGCGGCCCATCCCCAAGGATCTTTTCACGGAGTGGCGGAATGCCGAATGATTTGTCGGTCTGGACTCTGGTGCTCGATGCCAGCCCCGTCGTGCAGGTGGTGGTGGGGTTGCTGCTGGTAGCCTCGATTGCCTCGTGGGCTGTCATCTTCCACAAGAGCCAGGTCATCGGCCGCTCGCGCAGGCAAGCGGAAAAATTCGAAACTGCATTCTGGTCGGGCGGCGATCTCGCGACCTTGTACCGAGGCATCGAGACCAAGGGCCGCGCCGGCACTGGATTGCAAAGCATCTTCGAGTCCGGCTTCGGCGAATTCAGCCGGTTGCGCCAACAGGGAACGCCCTCAGAGCAACTTTTGGAGGGCGCGCGACGCGCGATGCGCGTGGCGCTGATGCGCGAACTCGACCGCTTGGAGAAGAATCTGGCACTGCTTGCCACCGTCGGGTCGACCAGTCCCTACGTCGGTTTGTTCGGTACCGTCTGGGGCATCATGAGTGCCTTCCACAATCTCGGCAACGTGCAGCAGGCGACGCTGGCCGCGGTTGCGCCCGGCATTGCGGAGGCATTGATCACCACGGCCGTCGGACTGTTCGCGGCTATTCCTGCCACCGTGGCCTACAATCGGCTGGCAGACCAGGTTAGCCGGCTGGAATTGCGTTTCGAAACCTTTATCGAAGAATTTTCCACCATCTTGCAGCGCCACGGTCCGACCCGGGCGACCGACGTGAAATAACATGCCCGCGATGCAGCGCCGCCGGCGATTGATGGCAGAGATCAACGTGGTGCCCTACATCGACGTCATGCTGGTGCTGCTGATCATTTTCATGATTACCGCGCCGCTGCTGAAGGAGGGCGTGAAGGTGGATCTGCCGGATGCCGGCGCCAAGCCCATCGATGCCGATTTTCTGGCCAAGCACGAACCGCTGATTCTGACCATCGATTCCCGCGGCCGCCTGTACATCAATTTTGGCCAAAACCAAGATCAGCCGACTTCCGAAGCCACCGTCGGTGTGCGCACCGCGGCTCTGCTGCGCCGCGATCCCCAGACCCCGGTGCTGGTGAAGGCCGATACCACCGTTCCCTATGGCAATGTGGTGCGCGCCATGGTGCTGTTGCAAAAGGCGGGCGCTTCCAAGGTGGGGTTCTTGACCGATCCAGTTCGCCCGGCGCCGCCCAATCGAGCGCGCTGATGCCAGGCTTTCTGCGCGAGCATTCTTGGTCACTGGCATTTTCCGTGTTGTTGCACGCGGCGCTGGCGGCAGCATTTTTGGTGGCGGCGTTGATCACCGTGAATAAAACACTGCCTACGGTGCTGCCCTTGCCGGTCGATGGGGTGGTGGTCGATTCTCAGGTGTTGAGTGCGGCGCAAAAGACCTTGACCGACCGCGCCGAGCAGGAAGCAGCGCGCGCCAAAGCGGCAGCGGATGCGCGTGCGGCCGCTGAGGCGGCTGTGAAGGAGAAGGCCGCGGCCGATCAGAAGCAGGCGCAAGATGAAGCCGACGCACAGGCCAAAGCCAAGGTAGCGGCACAAGTGAGTGCCGCCAAGTCGGCCGCGGCGGCCGAACAGGCGCGGGCCGATGACGCCAAGAAACGCGCCGCTGAAGCCGACCAGGCGGCTGCCGCGAAACGCGCTCAGGATGCGCAGCGCGCGGAGGACGCCAAGCGCGCCGAACAGCAGAAGCGCGAGGCGGAAGCCAAGGCCGCCGATGATGCGAAAAAAGCAGCCGATCAAAGGGCAAAATCTGAGCGCGAAGCTGAACTGAAACGCCAACTTGCCGAAGAGGAGCGGGTGAGCGCCGTGCAGAGCGGTCCGCTGCGCGACCAGTACATCGCGCAATTGCAAAATCGCATTCAGCGTGCGTGGATCAGGCCGCCGTCCGCGCGCGTGGGTTTGGATTGCCTGGTGCAGGTGACCCAGGTTGCCGGGGGCGAAGTCACCAGCGCCCAGGTGACCCAGTGCAATGGCGATACGGCCGCGCGACAATCCATCGAGAACGCTGTGTACCGTGCCTCGCCCTTGCCCAGTCCGCCGGACCCGGCACTTTTCATGAAGACTTTCTCATTCCGCTTCCATCCCGATCAATAGAGCCTGCCTATGAAAAAACTACTGTCCCATGTGGCTCTCATCGTGTGCGTTGCGCTGGGCGCGAGCGCCCATGCCGATTTCGTGGTCGAGGTCACGCGCGGGCAGAGCGAAGCCATCCCGCTGGCCGTTGTGCCATTTGCGCCGCCTGAGCTGAACGCGGCGTCGTTCGACGTGGCGCAATTGGTCAGCGATGATCTGGCGCGCAGCGGCCGCTTCAAGCCCATGGATCGCAAGGACATGATCGAGCAGCCGCATACCGGCGCGAACATCACCTTCGACGATTGGAAAAGGCTGAACAGCGATTACATCGTGGTGGGGAACATGACCACCGACGGGGCCGACCATTTCACCATCCGGTACGAGCTTTACAATGTGCTGACGCGCCAGAGCCTGCTGGCCTTTCAAATCACCTCGAATCGACCGGGCTTAAGATCAGCCGGCCACCAGATTGCCGATGCCGTCTTCGAGAAAATCCTCGGCATCAAAGGTGCGTTCTCGACCCGGATCGCTTACATCTCGGTGCTGGGTCGCCTGCCGAATAAGAACTATCAACTCATGGTGGCCGACGCCGACGGCGAGAACGCGCGCATCGTGATGCAGTCGCGTGAGCCGCTGATGTCGCCCGCCTGGTCGCCCGATGGCAGCGCGCTCGCGTATGTGTCGTTCGAGCAGCGACTGCCCTCCATCTATGTGCAGACCTTGAAGACCGGCGAGCGGCGACGGGTGTCGGCGCATGCCGGCGTGAATCAGGCGCCGGCCTGGTCGCCGGACGGCAAGAAGCTGGCCATGGTGCTGTCGACCCGCGAGGGTAATCTGGATGTCTACATCATGGATATGGCCACACAGGCACTGACGCGCATCACCGATGATCCGGGCATCGACACCGAGCCGCAGTGGTCGAAAGATGGCCAAAGCCTTTACTTCACTTCGGACCGCGCCGGTGGCCCGCAAATCTACAAGGTGGGCATCCACCCAGGTGATAAGCCGCGCCGCCTGACCTTTCAGGGCAGTTATAGCGCGCGCTCGCGGGTTTCTCCGGACGAATCGCAATTGGCATTCGTAACCCAGGAGGAGGGCGCATTTCGCATTGCAACCATGGACCTACGGGGCGGACACAGCGACATGCAGGTGCTGACCAAGGGCCGCTTCGACGCCTCGCCCAGTTATGCGCCCAATGGCGCGGTGATCATCTACGCGACCCGCGACAAGGGTCGCGGGGTTCTAGCGTTGGTCAGCGCCGACGGACGTGTGCAGCAATTGCTCGCGCCCAGTGAGGGAGAAATGCAGGAGCCTGCCTGGGGCCCGTTCTAGGCCCTAATGCAAACAATGTACACTTACACTCAACTCGTACGGATGGAGAACTAAATGAAACGAATGCTGACGATCGCTCTGGTAATAGCCGGTGCGGCGCTACTGGCGGGATGCCCCAAAAAGCACAACACCAAGGATCTGCCGACGGCGGGAACGCAGGTGCCCGGCGCATCGAACTCAGATGCCGAGGGCGCGTCAACCTCCACCAGCGCCCTGGACGGCGATGCCGCCAACGGCACGCGCGGCATTCCTGGCGAAGGCACCGGTGCGCTGGCGCGCAAGGTCATTTATTTCGACTTCGACAAATCCGAAATCAAGCCCGAATTTGCCGACATCATTTCGACTGCCGCGAAGAATTTGAGCGGCAATCCGAATATGAAAATGAAGTTGGAAGGCAACACGGACAACCGCGGCACGCGTGAATACAACATTGGCCTTGGCGAACGCCGCGCTCAGGCGGTGCGCCGCGCGCTGATGCTGCAAGGCGTGGCGGAGTCGCAGGTGTCGACGGTGAGCTTTGGCGCGGAGCGCCCGGCGGCCGACGGAGATGACGAGGCAGCCTGGTCGCAGAATCGGCGCGTGGAAGTGGTCTATTTGCCGTGATGAGGCGCAGCCACGTTAGAGTGATCGGCGCGGGCCTGTTGGGGTTGTCCTTGGCGGCGTGCTCGACCACGCCGCCGGAAGAGGATCCGGTGCAGATCAAACTGCATGATCTCGATACGCGGCTGGCGCGCATCGAAAGGGTAATGGCCAATCAGAGCCTGCTCGAGGTGTCCAACCAACTCGAGGCGTTGCGCGGCGATGTGCGCGGCATGCACAACGATGTCGATCAACTGACCAATGCCATGGAATCAAGTCGCAAGCAGCAGCGAGATCTGTACGCCGATTTGGATCGGCGCATGAAGGCACTCGAAGGGCGCAGTGCGATTTCCACCGGGCCCAGCGCCGCGAGCCCCAGTGCGGCTGCAGGCTCGGCGCCGAGTACCGGCGCGGCTTCGGGTTCGGCTGCAGCGCCGGAGGCGTCGGGCGGCGATGACAAGTCGGCCTATCTAGGGGCGTTTGCCTTCCTGAAGGAAGGGCAATACGAGCGCGCCGTTCCGGCATTTCAGAAGTTCCTGGCGACTTATCCGGACAGTTCGCTGGCTGAAAATGCCCAGTACTGGTTGGGCGAGGCTAACTACGTCAACAAGGCGTATCCCGAGGCCGAAGCCGCCTTTCAACGGGTCATCGACAAATATCCCCAGTCGCGTAAGGTGCCCGATGCGTTGCTGAAAATCGGTTACTGCCGCTATGAAATGAAACAATGGGAATCCGCCAAGCTGGCGCTGTCGCAGGTCATTACGCAATTCCCCGACAATCAGGACGCGAAGCTGGCGCAGCAACGCATCGACAGAATGGCGGCCGACAAACATTGATTGCCGATGCGCCCAAGGCCACGCGTCTGCGCATCAACGAGATTTTCCATTCGTTGCAAGGCGAGGCGGATGCGGTGGGCTATCCGACGGTGTTCGTACGGCTGACCGGCTGTCCGCTGCGCTGCACCTATTGCGATACCGAGTACGCTTTTCACGCCGGCGACTGGCGGGAATTCGATTCCATCATCGATGAAGTGCGCAGCTATGGCGCCCGGCATGTGTGCGTAACCGGCGGCGAGCCGCTGGCTCAGCCGAATTGCTTGGGGTTGCTGCAACGTTTGTGCGATGCGGGCTTCGAAGTATCGCTGGAGACCAGCGGCGCCTTGGACGTGGCGCAAGTGGATGCGCGAGTCTCCAGGGTGATCGACGTCAAGACGCCCGATTCCAACGAGTCTGCGCGCAACCGCATCGAGAATTTCTCGCTATTGACCGCACGCGACCAATTGAAGTTCGTCATCGGTTCGCGCGCCGACTACGACTGGAGCAAGGACTTTATCGCCGCTCATGGGCTGGCGGAGCGCTCCAGGATTTTGTTTTCTCCCAGCTACCACCAGCTCTCTGCCACCACATTGGCGGAGTGGATTCTGGCCGACCGATTGCCGGTGCGCTTCCAATTGCAGCTTCACAAGGTCTTGTGGGGCGACGTTCCGGGCAAGTAGCGTGACGGATCGTCACGCCGTCGTATTGCTGTCCGGAGGCTTGGATTCGGCCACCGTGTTGGGGATGGCGCGCGCCCAGAATTTTCTTTGCCATGCGCTCAGCGTTGACTATGGCCAGCGTCACCAAGCGGAACTCGATGCCGCGGCCCGAGTCGCGGCGGCGTTGGGCGCGAGCGAACATCGCATCATGCACGTTGACCTGGCCGGCATCGGCGGGTCTGCGCTCACCGATGCCAGTGTGGCAGTGCCTGAAGTATCGAGCGCCGGGATCCCCGTGACCTATGTACCCGCGCGCAACACGCTGCTGCTGTCGCTGGCGCTCGGCTGGGCCGAGGTGCTGGGCGCCACGGATATATTCGTCGGCGTGAATGCGGTCGACTATTCGGGCTATCCTGATTGCCGGCCGGCATTCGTACATGCGTTCGAACACCTGGCGCGGCTCGCCACCAAGGCGGGCGTGGAGGGCGCGGAATTCAAAATCCATGCGCCGCTCATCAATTTGTCCAAAGCAGACATAGTAAAAGCCGGCTCGCGGCTCGGCATCGATTACGGCATGACGGTTTCTTGTTATCAGGCCGACGCGCAAGGCCGCGCCTGCGGCAAATGCGACTCATGCCGACTGCGGGCGGAGGGCTTTTCGGCCGCAGGCATCACCGACCCCACTCACTACCGGTGAACTGGCGGGCAAGTTCGGCTATGATGCGCGCCTCCTGGCGGGACGGTAGCTCAGCTGGTAGAGCAAGGCCCTTTTAAGGCTTTGGTCCTGGGTTCGAGTCCCAGTCGTCCCACCATCAAAATCAAGAAGTTACGTGCCGAAAGCGACTCTGTCATATTGGCACCGTGGAATTTCTCTTCTCGCCTAGCCTGGCGCGCTCACGTTTGTTCCACATAGCAATCGCTGCTGTCTCGTCCTTGCTCCAAGGGCCCTTCGACGGGACGTCTTCACTCATGGTCGCGATCTCCTCAGGTTGCGGTCGGAAAAAGCAATTTGTAGCTGCGCAGATCCTCTTGAAAGGCGCTGCAGCGCGCGAGCGATTCGCGCAATTGCGCTAGTTCGGGCATCGTGTCCGCCATGGAGATCATTCGGGTGCTCGGCAGAGCTTAAATGTCCGTTTTATGCCCTATTCCAAGCATTATTGTCCGTAAAATACCGAATAACTGAACCCACTCCCAGGCATCAACACGCTCCCTGGCTGGTATC
>JAXDQN010000489.1:0-5789 GCA_034667865.1 Gammaproteobacteria bacterium | reverse complement strand
TCAATGACGGCAAACGCTTTCTCCGTATCGGGTTCTCGAACGGGATCCTCAAGCAGCCACTTAAGAACTACGCTCGCATCGAGCACGACGATCACGGTCGTTCGGCCGCTCGGGCCCTTCGCACGTCTTTGCCCGTGACTGAGGGCCGCTTGTGACGCGCGTTACTTAATTGCCGGAAGAGTCGCTCGCGCCTTACTTGGAGTTGACGCTCGCGCACCGCCCGCCGCATTAACTCAGCGATAATAGAACTCTTATTTTGGTCGCCGAAGGCTTTGTCGAATTCTGATTTCACGTCATCCGGTACGCTGAAATTGACGGTTGCCATGACGGCCTCATTGTTGAAATCTTCAACAACAAACTATACGCGGGTCTCAGGGCGCGTCAACGGCGAATTTCGCGGGAAATACGTCAGATTTTCGAATGGGCACCGGTTCCCGTCGGGTCTTTCTGGGCTACTTCGTTGAGCGCTTCAGCACTGCCGAATTTCGCTCATCGCTGGCGATGCTCTCCAGTTTGAGAGCTTCGGGTCCGCCGTAGCACCGATAGACGATTGCCTTCATCGACGGCCTTTCGGCGGACACTGCTGGCGCAGTGCCGCAAGGCGAGTCGAAATCTCGCAGCCATCATAAGCGGCTCATGGTGCTGCTGTGGACCCGACGAATGGACGACGTCACCGTCCACGACGCCTTCACGCCGGCGGGCTCGCGCGCCGCGCCGGTCCCGGCGGTCTCGTGCGGTGCGGGGGCGATGTGGCTGCACGCTTATCAGGCGGTGAGTGTCGGCGCCGGACGCTACGTCCAGGGAGGCGGGTGCACTACAGTTGGGGTGGCCGGTCTGGTACAGGGCGGCGGCTTTGGTAGTTTCTCCAAAGGATTTGGCAGCGCCGCCGCAAGCCTGATCGAGGCGGAGCTCGTCACCGCCGATGGCAAGGTCCGCGTCGTCAGCCATGTCCAGGAGCCCGATCTGTTCTGGGCGCTGAAGGGCGGCGGCGGGGGCACGTTCGGCGTAGTCACGCGGCTGACGCTGGCTACACATGAGCTACCGCAGAACTTTGGTGTCGTGCGCCTCGCCGTCCACGCGCACTCGAACGACGCCTTTCGCCGTCTCCTCGCTCGCTTCATCGACCTTTACGCCGCCAACCTATTCAATCCGCAGTGGGGCGAACAGGTGACGGCCAAGCCGGACAACCGGCTCGAGGTCTTGATGGTGTTTCAGGGCCTGACTCAAAATGCTGCCCGCGCCGCGTGGAAGCCGCTTCTCGATTTCCTAAGCACCGACAGCGCCGATTACGAAGGCCAAGATTCCTTCACGGCCGCCGCCCTCCCGGCCCGCTTCTTCTTCCAGGAGAACTGGCAGCGGGTGTTCTGGGGACCGAACTATCCGCGTCTCGTTCGGATCAAGCGTCGCTATGACCCGGACGGCCTGTTCACTGTTCACCACGGGATTGGCAGCGAGGCCTGGAGCGCGGACGGCTTTACGCGGCTTCTTTAGCGCATCGTTGCGCGACGCTAGATTCGGGGGCGAGCGTTTCCTGGCGTTGCAGGCCGAACTCTTCTGTCGCTACACCTTATCAATGGCTGAGCGCTCCCCGGGGCGAATCTACACGATGCTGCGCGAAGAATGCGCGACGCAACTACCAATCGGCAGTGAGCGGCCTCATCAGTCCGCCGACGGTGTTTCGTTCCGGCGATGCGGAGCGAATACCCGCGAATGGCTCACCACGGGTTGTTTAAGAAGCCTCCGCATTTGAATTAATGAACGAACGTTTGTGGTAAAGGCCTTCTGTTTGAGAAAGCAAATAAGCAAACAACGTTGACTCTACGAGCGAGGCTTGCGTCTGCCTTCGATACCGTTCGTGCTTGTATCGACGGATTCGAGATCCGCTGAAACCCTCGCAACTTCGAACCCGGCGATGATCTCCCGGGTCAGACGAATCCCGTGGCGCTTTTCGATCAAGCGGAAATGAGCCTCGGCGCTGGCTGTAACGAAACTCACCGCGACACCGCTTTCTCCCGCCCGTCCCGTCCGGCCTATGCGGTGAGTGTAGTCCGCGGTCGAGCGCGGCAGGTCGTAGTTCACCACCGCCGGCAATTGCGCAATATCGATGCCACGCGCGGCGACATCGGTGGCTATCAGAACCCCAACCCGACCGGCCTTAAAATCGGCAAGCGCCTTGGTTCTGGCGCCCTGACTCAGCTTGCCGTGGAAGGCGGCCGCTGGAATTCCTGCGCGGCGCAGTTTCTTCGCGATGTGTTCGGTCGAGTACTGGGTGCTGACGAAGACCAGAATCCGCGTCCAGCCTTGTTCGATGATCAGATGGCGCAGAAGCTGGGTGCGACGCGCCGGGTCGATTTGAATAGATCTCTGTAGGATGGCAGGCCGCGTGGCGGTGGTGGACGGCACGTCGATACGAATCGGATCATGTAGCAGCCGTTCCGCGAATCGATGCACGGCGGGCGGGAAGGTGGCGGAGAACAGCAAGTTCTGGCGCCGCGGTGGCAGTTGTTCGAGCACGCGCACGAGTTCATCGGTAAAGCCTAGATCGAGGAGCCGGTCAGCTTCGTCAAGCACCAGTGTCGTCACGTCCGCGAGCCGCAGCGCGTTGTGATCCACCAGGTCCAGCAGGCGGCCAGGAGTGGCAACGACGATATCGGCACCACCGCGCAACGCCATCATTTGAGGATTGATGGATAAGCCGCCGAAGACGATGATTGTCTTGGCCGGCCGCGGTAAGTAGCGGGCATAGAGTCGAATTGACTCCCCGACTTGAGCGGCGAGTTCGCGCGTTGGGACGAGTATCAGAGTGCGAACGCGAAGCGGCGTGTCGCGATCGTAGCGCAGCGTCTGTTGAAGAACTGGCAAAGCGAAGGCAGCTGTTTTGCCTGAACCAGTTTGAGCGCAAGCCCAGACATCTCTGCCCTCGAGGATCGCCGGGATCGCTGCCTTCTGGATCGGAGTGGGCTCCAGATAGTTGCGCTCGCTGACGACACGCAGAAGGTCGGCGGATAATCCTAATGATGAGAAAGTCATTCCCGGCTTCCAATTGCACGAATCCGAAAGGTCCGGCCCTTGATCTTGCCTGCGCGTAGCCGCCGCAGTGCCTTGTCATGCCATTCTCGAGCGATAGCGACATAGGTGCGCGTAGGAAAGACGTCGATTTTCACGACGGCCGTGGCCGGAAGTCCTGCATCGCCGGTCAGCGCTCCAAGCAGATCACCGGGGCGCAGTTTGTCCTGGCGACCGGCGTCGACAGCAATCGTGACGAAAGGAGCAGACAATGGAGTACTATCGGAGGGTGAGGGTAGCTTAGCCCATTGCAGTTGCTTACCGAGACGATCCTCGATGCGGTTGGCGCGACTCGATTCACGCGGCAGGCAGAGGCTCAAAGCTACACCTTGGCGACCGGCGCGACCCGTGCGGCCGATGCGATGCAAATGGGTGTCGGCGTCGGCAGCGATGTCGAAGTTGACGACCATCGATAAGTCGGTGATATCGAGCCCGCGTGCCGCAACGTCAGAGGCGACCAGGACGGTACAACTGCGGTTCGCAAAGCGCACCAGCATTTCCTCGCGTTCGCGCTGATCGAGTTCGCCATGCAAAGACAGTACCGCAAAACCGCGGGCGTCGAGTGCCTCCGCGACTGAGCGGACATCCTGCCGAGTATTGCAGAACACCACGACGGAGTCCGGTCGGTAGTGCAGGAGCAGCGCCTCGAGCGCAGCGAGTTTTTGGTGCTCGTCGAGTTCAAAAAATGTCTGCTCGATGGTGGTCTCGTCAGCCACGTCGGGTATCGTGATGTCGAGGGGTTCACGCTGCAACTCCCGGCTGATTTCCCGAATAGACTGCGGGATCGTTGCGGAGAACAATAATGTCTGACGGTGGGCAGGGGTTGCCTCAATAATGCTGCGCAGATCGTCCGCAAATCCCATATCGAGCATACGGTCTGCTTCATCCAGCACCAGCACCTTGACGGCCTGGAGCGGCAGAACGTCCATCTGGATCAGCTCCAGAATACGGCCCGGCGTGCCAACGACGATATGAGGTTCGTGGGACAGCGAGGCGAGGTGCGGTCGCAGCGGCACCCCGCCGCACAGGGTCAGTACTTTTATATTGGGAATGAACCTTGCGAGCCGGCGAATCTCGCGACTGACTTGGTCGGCTAGTTCACGCGTTGGGCACAATACCAAGCCCTGCAGCTTGACCGACGCGGCATCGAGAGCCGCTAGCAGCCCCAGCGCGAACGCCGCGGTTTTCCCGCTACCGGTGCGAGCCTGGGCGAGAACATCCCGGCCCGCCAGTATGGCCGGCAAGCTTGATGCCTGTACCGGCGTCATCTCGACATAGCCGACCTCTTTGAGACCCCGCTGCAGGGAATCGATGAGCGCCAAGGCAACGAAGTCAGTCATCCGAGCATGATCGCATCAATCTGCAACGTTCGTGCACCGCACGTAGAGGCGATACGCCGACGCCAGGCGTGGCTGCTACTTCGAGCACAGTAAACGAGTTATTGGGCGAGCGTATTTTGACTGGCCAGCACCGGACCGTCGGGCCGCTCGCCAGCCTCGCCTGAAGCGGCAAATGGACCTCCTGTCCTCGAAATAGCTGGTAGATTTCGCCAACCACCGCCTGCTGCGCGGGGCTGAAGCGGTTGGATCTGCGGGACAGGCACGAAAGGGAAATGAGATGAAGATTACGATGCAATGTTTCGCGCGAAGCGCGAGCCTTATGCTGATTGTGAGCAACTTGTTTGTAGTGGCGTCTGCGGCTAACGCCGCAGAGCGTCCAGTCCACCCACCATTGTTCAAGCCTTGGATCAACGGCGTTGCGATCAACGAGCCGCAGATGCAGGTGCAGTCCTACGACGACGATACGTACGTCATCCGCCAGTCGATCCGCACGAACTTTGAGGGACCGTTTCTATATCTGCTGTTTAGCAGGGACAAGGCGTTCTTGATCGACACCGGAGCCGGGGGGTTGCAGGTGCGGCCGACGATCGACCGGGTGATCGCCGAATGGGCGGCCCGACATCACCGGTCCTCCATCTATTTAATCGTCGCGCACTCTCACAGCCACGGTGATCACCACCAGGGCGACGCCGAATTCCAGGTTCGGCCGGACACCATCGTGGTCGGTCTTTATCCGAAGGAGGTGGCTGATTTCTTCAATATCGGTGACTGGCCGAACCAAACCGTGTCCTACGACCTCGGCGGCCGCGTGCTCGATATCATTCCCACACCAGGTCACCAAGCGGCGCACATCATGGTGTTCGATCGCAAGACCCACCTCCTTTTCTCGGGCGACTCGCTGGGTCCGTACCGCCTCTACATTCCGATGAACGAGGCGAGGACGTATCGTGAAAGCATCGACCGAGTGGCAGCTTTCACCAAGGACAAGCACGTGTCCTGGATTCTCGGCGCCCATATCGAGATGACTAAAAAGCCTGGCGAGTTGATTCCAGATCAGGCGAGCAGTCATCCCGATGAGCACGTGCTTGAGATTCCCTACGCCGCGCTGCGCGAACTGCAGACTTCTCTTCACGTCATGGGCGACAATCCAGTGCACCAGACCCACCACGATTTCGTGATCTTTCCTGGACCGGCCCGAAACCCGCAGCCCTTTGCGCCGCCACCCGCGATCCCAGCGCCACCGGCTAACTAGCTACGAGTAGAGAACTCGGACCACCGTATAGAGTCGACTCTCTGGTTGTGACACGAAGTTTGAAGGTCAGTCGAGATCGACGATAACCTTGCCGCGCGCGTGACCTTGCTCGAGATAACTGATGGCCTGCG
>JAXDQN010000488.1:0-2729 GCA_034667865.1 Gammaproteobacteria bacterium | reverse complement strand
CACCTACACGGAAAAAATGCTGCAGTACTTCATCAAGAAGGTGCACGGCAACCGCTTCTTGAGCCCCAGCCCGAGGGTTCTGGTGTGCGTGCCCTTCGGCTCGACCCAGGTCGAGCGGCGCGCCATCAAGGAATCGGCCGAAGGCGCCGGCGCGCGCAGCGTCGACATCGTCCCCGAGCCGATGGCGGCGGCGGTTGGCGCGGGCCTACCGGTGCAAGAAGCGCGCGGCTCCATGGTTCTGGATATTGGCGGCGGCACCTCCGAGGTCGCGGTGATTTCGCTGAACGGCATCGTCTATGCCGCCAGCGTGCGCATCGGCGGCGACAAATTCGACGAGGCCATCACCAATTACGTGCGCCGCAACTACGGCATTTTGATCGGCGAGGCCACGGCTGAGCGCATCAAGCTGGAAATCGGCTCCGCCTATCCCGGCCAAACGGTGCGTGAGATATCGGTCAAAGGCCGCAATCTCTCGGAAGGCGTACCCCGCAGCTTCACGCTCAATTCGAACGAAATCCTGGAAGCGCTGCAGGAACCCCTGCAGGGCATCGTCGGCGCCGTCAAACAGGCCCTGGAGCAGACTCCGCCGGAACTGGGCGCCTATGTGGCCGAGCGCGGCATCGTATTGACCGGCGGCGGCGCACTGCTGCGCGACGTCGACAAACTGCTCATGGAAGAAACCGGCCTGCCGGTGGTGGTCGCGGACGACCCGCTCACCTGCGTTGCGCGCGGCGGCGGCCGGATCCTCGAACTCACCGAGGAGCATGGACCGGGCATCTTCGGATTGGAGTAATGCACGCAGCTAGAGAGGCTTAAGACACGTGGTCGCCTTTCGTGGCACCGATGCCTCCGGCCGTACGTCCGGCCTTCTGCTCCGCTGTGTTTTGTACTCCCTGCTCGCGCTGGGGCTGATGATCGTCGATAAGCGCTACGATCATCTGGGCAAAATCCGTCGCCTGCTGTCCGTCGTCGCCTATCCGGTGGAAATTGCCGTGGCCAGCCCATTCCAGGGCTGGGACTGGTTCCGCGACAGCGTCACCACGCGCGGCGCCCTGCGCGCCGACAAAACCCGCCTCGAGGCAGAACTGCGAATGGCGGAATTCAGGCTGCAGCGTTATGAGGCGCTGGAAGCTGAGAGCCAGCGTCTGCGCGCCTTGCGCGACAGCACGGCAGGAATCACCGATAAATTCGTGATCGGCGACATCATGAATCTGGATCTCGACGCCTTTCGCGAGCGCGTCATGGTCGATAAGGGCGCGGGCGACGGTGTGTTCGTCGGCCAGGCGGTGGTCGATGCGGGCGGCGTGTTCGGCCAGGTTGCGCGCGTCGGGCAACTTACCAGCGAAGTGATTTTGATCAGCGATGCCGCGCACGCCATTCCGGTCCAGATCAATCGCAACGGCCTGCGCACGGTGGCCGTCGGCACCGGCGAAGTGGGTCGATTGAAGCTGCCCTATCTGCCCACCAGCGCCGATGTGGTGGCCGGCGATTTGCTGGTGAGCTCCGGGTTGGGCGGCGGATTTCCGGCCGGGTATCCGGTGGGCACCGTGGCCGAGGTGCGGCGCGATCCGGCGCAATCCCTCGCCGATGTCACGGTCAAGCCGGCGGCCGCGTTGGATCGCTCGCGTGAATTGATGTTCGTTTGGCTCAAGCCCCAGGCCGCGGAGCTGCCGCCCATGCCGGCCAGTCCTGCGGCGTCTGCAAAAGCGGCGCCGACGCCGGTCATACCGAAATCGCCCGCGAAGTCACCGCCAAAGCCCAACGCCACATGATGCGCGACAGCCAAATTCGCCGCTTACCCATGGTCCTGTCCTCACTGGTCGCCTTGGCGCTGGCCGTGATGCCGCTGCCCTCGGCGCTCGAATGGTTCCGCCCCGATTTTCTGGTGCTGGTGGTGTTTTACTGGTGCATCGAGTCGCCTCGTGCCGGCGGCTTGGCCTTGGCATTTTTCTCGGGACTGGCACTGGATGTGATTCACGGCGTCGTGCTCGGTCAACACGCTCTAGCTCTGACCCTGATGGGGGCATCGGCCACCAACTTGCGGCTGCGCATCCGGGTTTTCTCCGTCCCCTCGCAGTGTTTGACCATCTTCGCCCTGCTCACCGGCTACCAGTTCGTCCTGTTCTGGATCGACGGCGCCACCGGCAATCCGGTTACCGCCTTCGGCCGCTGGTTGGCGCCGGTGATCGGCGCGCTGCTCTGGCCGCTGTTGGTCAGTGCGCTCGGCAGTGTGCGCGGGCGCTGACACATGATCTTCGACGAATTCTCACCATCGCGGACGCGCCGCACTCTCACGGCCGGCGGCCGCACTTTGCGGGCGCTGGGGCTCGACGGTCCGCTGACCGGCGTACTCGCCATCATCGTGGCGATCGGCACCTTGGTGGTGTACAGCGCCTCGGGCCAAAACTGGAAAATGGTCGAGCATCATCTGGCCAACATCGGCATCGCCGTGATCGCGATGTTGGCGCTGGCCAAATTTGCGACTCCGCAGTATCTGCGGCTGTTTGCGCCTTTTGCCTATCTGCTCGGCGTGATGCTGCTCATCGTGGTCGAACTCACCGGGCACATCGGCAAGGGCGCGCAACGTTGGCTGGACATCGGCTTCATGCGCTTCCAGCCGTCCGAGATCATGAAGCTGGCGGTGCCCATGGTGTGTGCTTGGTATATGCACGAACGGCCTCTGCCGCCGCGCTTCGTGGACTTGATGGCCATGGGAGTGCTGATCGCCG
>JAXDQN010000487.1:0-3009 GCA_034667865.1 Gammaproteobacteria bacterium | reverse complement strand
GGTGCTGGGATTCTTGGAAGACCTGGCCCGCCGCTGCTTGCCGGCGGCGCGCGACGAGTTTTCGGACTTGGAGGAATTTGCCGGCCGCAAGCTCGCCGCCTGGGATATGGCGTTCTACAGCGAGCGCTTGCAAGAACGCCGTTTCAAGGTGTCGCAGGAGGCTCTGCGACCCTACTTTCCGTTACCCAAGGTATTGAGCGGCCTGTTTTCCCTCGTACAGCGGCTCTATGGCATCACGGTTCGAGAGCGGCCGGACGTCGGTGTGTGGCACCCCGCAGTCCGCTTCTACGATTTGCTCGACAAGGACGAGCATGTGGTCGCCGGCTTCTTTCTCGATCCCTATTCGCGCAGCGAAAAGCGCAATGGCGCTTGGATGGATGAATGCGTGGTCGCCAAGACCTTGCCATCGGGCAACGCCTTGCCGGTGGCGCAGTTGGTCTGCAACTTCACCGCGCCCTTGGGCACAGCTCCCGCGCTACTGACGCACGATGAAGTCATTACGCTGTTCCATGAGTTTGGCCACGGCCTGCATCACATGTTGACGCGCGTGGCCTACCCGAGCATTGCCGGCATCAACGGCGTTGCCTGGGATGCGGTCGAACTGCCAAGTCAATTCATGGAGAACTTCGTATGGCGCGCGGAAGTGCTGCCGCTGATATCGGCCCATGTCGACACCGGCGAATCGCTGCCGGTGGACTTGCTGCAGCGTCTGGTGGGCACCCGTACCTTTAACGCCGCGCTCGACACCTTGCGCCAGATCGAACTGGCCAGCTTCGATTTCGAGCTGCATGCGAATTTCGACGCGGATTTGGGCCCGCGGGTGAACGAAACCCTCGCCGCCGTACGCCGCCGGGTGGCGGTGGTGCCGGCCGCACCCTTCAACCGCATGCCGTCAAGTTTCGCGCATATATTCGCGGGGGGTTACGCCGCCGGGTACTACAGTTACAAGTGGGCCGAAGTGCTCGCCGCGGATGCCTTCGAGGCATTCGTAGAAGCCGGCGTGTTCGACAGCACCACAGCCATGCGCTTTCGCGAGTCGATTCTCGCTCGCGGCGGCAGCATTGACGCCATGGATGCTTTCGTGCGATTTCGCGGCCGGCAACCCGACGTCCGGCCGCTGCTCAAACAGACGGGAATTGCGGCGTGAAGCCATGGGTTCGCGGGTTGACGCTTGCGCTGATGATTGTCTCAGCCGCAGCGTCGGCAGCGACCGCCTATGTAAGCGACGAGCTGGTGTTGAACGTCTATTCCGAGGAAAACAATCAAGGGCAGCGCCTCGCCACGCTGCATTCCGGCGCCAGCGTCGAGACGTTGAGCGTCAACGGCGAATTCACCCAGGTGCGGCTCACCGACGGCACCACCGGATGGGTCAAGTCGGCCTTTCTGACCGCCAAGGAGCCGGCCAGCTTTAGGGTAAAGCAGCTGGAGGAGGAACTGGAACGTACGCGGGCGACCACGCCGGCTCTCGCCGAGGCGGCGGCGCGCAGCCAGGTCGATCGCTTGACCCGTGAGCTGGCGCTGAAGCAAGCCCAGCTGGATGCGGCCCAGCCGGGTGCGGCCCAGCCGGGTGCGGCCCAGCCGGATGCCAGTCGCGCGGCGCCGGGGACCACTCGAGCGACGGCTGATCCGACCAACACCACCCCTTCAAGGCAGACGCTGATCGGGGTGTTTTGCGGCGCTGTGTTGGCGGCGCTGGCAGTGGGGTTTTGGCTGGGCTATGCAACCCTGGCGCGGCGAGTGAGGCGAAAATTCGGCGGAATTCGGGTCTACTGAAAGCGCAAACTGCTGTAGGCGGTTTCTGACGCGGGTTTACTTATCGCGTTGACTTAATGTTCATACGGCCGTAACAAAAGAGAACTAGACACGTGGCGCCCCCAGCCACAAGGGAATAAACTTCCGCCGATGTATGACCTCCGCCGTAACGATTACGACGTTACCAACACCATCCAGGTGAGCTCCACCGCCGCAACGAGTGCAGCCGTCCGAGAGCTGTTTGCGAGCGCGTGGCCGACCGAGTCTTTCGACAAAGTCGCGACGGCATTCGAGGATTTCGAGAAGCTTTTCACCGGCCATATGCCCGGCTATCACGGCGTGGATACTCTGTATCACGACCGCCAGCACTCGCTGGACATGAGCCTCACGATGGCTCGGCTCTTGGTCGGTTACGAACGCAGCGTCGACAACCGCCTGCGCTTCGGCGGCGATCGGGCGGTGATGGCGCTGATCACGGCGCTGTTTCACGACGCGGGCTACATCCGCGAGTTCGACGACTTGGAACACAGCAACGGCGCCGAATTCACTCTTTATCATGTGACTCGCAGCGCCCGATTCTTGGCGCGCTACCTGCCGAGCATCGGCTTGGACGCGTGGGTGCCGATTTCGACCCGAATCGTGCATTTCACAGGCTATGAAATCAAACTAAGTCAGATCCAACTCGCCGATTCGCGCGATCGAAAGTTGGGGCACTTGCTGGGCACGGCCGATTTGATCGCGCAAATGGCGGATCGCTGCTATCTGGAAAAATGCCGCGATCGGCTCTATCCGGAATTCGTGCTGGGCGGAATCGCCGCCACCACCGGCATCGATGGCTCCCTGCGGGTCCGCTACAGTTCCGGACTGGACTTGCTGCGCCAGACACCCGAGTTCGTGCGCGAAACATTCGTGGCGCGTCTCGAGGGCGAGTTCGAGCACGCCTACCGTTATCTTGAATGCTTGTTCGGCGGTAAGAATCCGTATCTCGAGGCCATCGAACGCAACGTGGGTTATTTGCACCGCGTATTGCGGACAGAACGCTGGCCGATGTTGCGTCGGAATCCGCCGCTGTTCACCTCGGACGACACCCAGATCGGACAGGTGCGCGGCCTGATGCTCGACCGGCTCAAGGCACTCTGGGCCTGATCCCGCTTCCTCAGGGCAGGTCGATCTTCGACACGTAGCGCGCGTGCAGCTCCTCGAGACGCGCGAGCACGCTCTCCTTACCCAGCAACGGCGCTGCGGCAATGGCCGCCT
>JAXDQN010000486.1:0-3312 GCA_034667865.1 Gammaproteobacteria bacterium | reverse complement strand
CCCGGCCGTAGACGAACACCGGCACATCGGCGCCCAATTTGAGGCCTATCGCCGCGAGCTTTTCCTTGGGCCAGTGCAGTCCCCACAGACGATTCAATGCCACCAAACAGGTCGCCGCGTCCGAACTGCCGCCGCCAAGACCGCCCCCGATAGGGATTCTTTTCAGCAACCCAATGTCGGCGCCCAGCCCGCAACCCGCCGCCGCTTGCAGCGCACGCGCTGCGCGCACGCACAGGTCCGCTTCCGGCGTGACGCCGGGGATGTCGAGCATACGGCGAATCGCACCGTCCTCTCGAACGCGGATGCTGATCTCATCTTGTAAATCGACGAACTGAAAGCACGACTGCAATTCATGGTATCCGTCGGGTCGGCGTCCGAGTATGTGCAAGAACAGATTTAGTTTTGCGGGAGCGGGCCAGACGCTCGTGTCCGCGATGTTCATTGCGACCAGTCCCAATGATCGACCACGATTCGGACTCGCACATCGCCGCGGCTCAAGATCACGCGCGTCGGCAGCAAATCGGGGCCCGCCATAAGATAGCGATCGTAGCTGATGATCCAGCCGTCCTGCGTCACCTGTTGGGCGCGATCCTGATCATTCTGCACCACATCCGCAGGCGCCCCCGGATCAGGAACGCCCAACAGCCAAAAACGCAGGTGATCGAGCGGCGGCTGAAATCCAAGTCGCTCGTGCACCTGCGCGAGCACCGCTTCGCTGGGTGGCGCGCCATTCAGAGACAATCCGGCCGCAGCCTGCTTGAGAACCACGGCGCCCACCCCGAAGGGGCCCGACAAATGGACTTCGGCGTACGGCCCGCCCTGATGCCAGTCCATCGATGCCTGCCAACCCTGGGTGCCTAAAGCCACGGCGGCGCGGCCGCCCATCGACCAGGAGTGGCTGCCTTGCAACTCGCCCAGCCGTTGTTGCCATTGCAAGGACGATTTCGCGGGACGCGTGGTGGCGCAGGCGAAGAGCAGCGCACAGCAACCGACAATCGCAACGGAACGCAGCACGGCTGTCAGAGTGCCGGATGCAGACGCTTGCGGGTCGACTTCAGCAAGCGATTGTCGGCATCGATGAGGGCGGCTTCGGCCCAAATACCCTCGGCCTTATCGTGTTGGCCCAGCTGCCACAACACTTCACCAAGATGCGCGGCAATGTCGCCGCTGCGATCGTCCGCATACGCCGCAGTCAAAAAGGGCAGAGCCTCCGCGGCCTTTCCCTGGCGAAATGTCACCCACCCCAGGCTATCGAGAATTGCCGAATTTCTGGGCGCCGCGGCGTGGGCGCGTTCGATCAGCTTGCGCGCGTGCGACAGTCGCTTATCGTGATCGGCCAGCGTGAACCCCAGCGCATTCAGCGCCGCCGGATCATCCGGCCGCAATTTGACGATGCGGCTCAATTCGCGCAGCGCCGCGCCGACTTCGCCTTGATCCTCGTACATCGAAGCGATCGCATAGCGCAGCTCCATGCTGTCGGGGTAGTCGCCGACGGCATGGTCCAGCACGGCGAAAGCCTTGGGAGCATCGTGCGACTCGTTGTACATGCGGGCCCGCGCGGTGAGGATTTCAGGGGCGCGCTGCGGTTCATCCTCGAGCAACCGGTCGAGCAATTCCCCGGCCGCGTTTTGCGCATTATGTTTCTGCAGCAGCGCTGCTGCGCGCAGCAGCGCTGACACCACGTTCTCGCCCTTCTGCACCTGCGCATACAAGCGCAGCGCCTTTTCCGGATCTTCGTTGCGGTCGGCAATCAGCGCCAGGTAGTAGAATGCGTCGTCGAGAAACTTGCCCGCTTTTACCAGTTGCGTAAATCGCGCGGCGGCAGCATCCAGATGCCCCTGGCCGAATTCGATCAGACCCAGCAAACGCACTGCGACCGGCTCGAAATCCTTGTCGCGGGCGAGAATATCCAGCTGTTGCTCCGCTTCGCTCTCCTGTTGCGCCGTCATCAGCAGCACGGCGTAGTCGAAGCGGTTGGCGGATTTTTTTTCCTGGGTCAGCAACGAGCGCGCATGGGTCAGCGGCCCGTCCACATCGCCCGCCAGTATTTTTGCCCGCGCCAGCGCTAGGCTCAGATCGTGCCGTGCGTGCTGCGCATCGCCGGCTGCATTGGCCGTCAGCGCCGCCAACGCACCGCTCAGGCCATGCACCGCCGCGGCCGGATCATCGGCACGTAAGGCAGTCAATCCTTGCAGGCGCAGCGCAGCGGGCGAGTTGGGAAAGAAGCCCGCCAGGCGATCTGCCACTTCGCGCGCGCCGAAATTGTTGTCCGTCGCCTCGAGATCGGTCTCCACTTCCGCAAATTCCGTTTCCACGCCGCCCGGTGAATTCGCCAGCACGAAGCGATAGTCGGAAGCCGCTGCATCGACTCGATAAAGCGCCAGGGCCGCCTGCCCCGCCGCGCGCCGTGCAGCCAGCGATTTTGGATCGATCTGCATCCATCGCTCCGCAATTGCTTCGACCAGCGTGGGTTGCAAGGCTTCGGCGCCGACTTCGATGGCCCGCTGCAGAAATGCCGGATCGCTTTCATGGGCAGCGGCAGCCGCATATTGAACCGCGGCGACCCGCGCTTCATGACGCACCAAGGCGAGTTCGGCGGTGACGGTATAAAATGACTGCGGCAGCGGCACGTCGCGGGAATGGCCACGCAGCCCCGCACAGGCCGTGCAGGTCAGCAGGCCAAGCCCGATAAAAGCCCTTGCCAAGGTTGAAATCGAGAACACGGCCGCACTATAGCGAAATGAGTACCCTGTTGCCGCGGATTCCAACTTGTCTGGCGGTGTGTCATCAACCAGAATCCTTAAACGTCCGATCGAAGCGCTTCCATGGCATTTAATATCCTCGGCATCAACCACAAGACCGCGCCGGTCGCCCTGCGCGAGAAGGTGGCGTTCAGCGAGGATCGGTTGGTTGCCGCCTTGAACACCCTGCGCCAGGAGAACGGCGTGACCGAAGTGGTCATCCTGTCCACCTGCAACCGCACCGAAGTGTATTGGTCCGGTTCCGCCAGCGGCGCGGAACTGTCGCAGTGGCTGGAAAAACACCACGGCAACGATCTCGATCTCGCGCCGAGCCTTTACAACCACCAGGAATCGCGTGCGGTCGAACATGCCTTCAGCGTCGCTTCGGGCCTCGACAGCATGGTGCTCGGCGAGGCGCAGATCTTAGGCCAGCTGAAAGATGCCTATCGCGTCGCCCAAGAAACCGGCAGCACTGGACCTGTGCTCAACAAACTTTTTCAGGCGGCATTCTCAGCGGCGAAACGCGTCCGCTCGGAGACCCGAATCGGCGCGAACGCGGTTTCGCTGGCTT
>JAXDQN010000485.1:0-3473 GCA_034667865.1 Gammaproteobacteria bacterium | reverse complement strand
GGCGCTCCCTATGGGATTCGAACCCATGTACCGGCCTTGAGAGGGCCGTGTCCTAGGCCTCTAGACGAAGGGAGCGGTCTTGCAGAACTCGGGGCGCCTGTACCCCGGAGGGCTGGTAGTATACGGGCCAATTTTTCGGACTCAAGTGAAACACCGGTTTTAGAACTCATTGTCGACCCCATCCCCACCTTTAATCATTCCTCGGTCTGAGCACACGATATCGCGCGCCGCGATCTCGCCCAACGCGTTGAAAGTCCTGTACCGCCTCAAAGAGGCTGGTTACCAAGGCTTTTTGGTGGGCGGGGCCGTACGCGATCTGCTGCTGGGCATACGGCCGAAGGACTTCGACGTGGCCACCAACGCGCTGCCCGAAGATGTGCGCCACTTGTTTCGCAATTGCCGGCTCATCGGCCGCCGCTTCCGGCTGGCGCATGTGCATTTTGGCCACGAGATTATCGAGGTCGCGACTTTTCGCGCCGCGGCGGCTCCCGAGCGCGAGGACGCGGAGGTTGAAGACCCCGATACGGACTCGGAGGCAAACGACGACAATGGCATTCCGCTCGATGAGCACGGCGACATCAATGGCAATGTAGGCACGCCGGACTACCAGCCGCCAACCGATTCGGAACACCGCGCCTTCGATCAGACCGGCAGAATCCTGCGCGACAACATCTACGGCACCATCGAAGAGGATGTGTGGCGGCGCGACTTCGCCTGCAATGGCCTGTATTACAGCATCGACGATTTCTCTATTTGGGATTTCGTCGGCGGTGTGCGCGATGTCCAAGAGCGCCGCCTGACCATGATCGGCGATCCGGAGACGCGTTATCGCGAGGACCCGGTGCGCATGCTGCGAGCGATGCGTTTCGCGGCGAAGCTCAATTTCTCAATTGAAGAGAAGACCGAAAAACCCATCAAGGCCCTGGCCTATTTACTGGATGGCGTTCCGCCGGCGCGCCTGTTCGACGAAGTCTTGAAGTTGTTTCTCGCCGGCTACGGTGCCCGCTCATTCGAGCTGCTGCAGCAGTACGGCTTGTTCCAGCATTTGTTTCCGCAGTCGGCAGCGGCTTTCGAACTGCCGCCCTATGCCTATGCGCGCGAAATGCTGGAGCTGGGACTGAAGAATACCGACGAGCGCATCGCCGCCGACAAGCCGGTAACGCCCACGTTCTTGTTCGCTGTGCTGCTGTGGGGAGCGCTGTTGCGCGAATTGAACGAGAGGGAAGCCGGCGCCTCGCCGGATATGACGGTGTTGATGCAGGCCTGCGATGCGGTACTGCGCACCCAGCAGTCGCGGGTCGCCATTCCTCGCCGCTTCGGCGTGCCGATGCGCGAGTTGCTGATGCTGCAGCCACGCTTCGCGCGTCGCAGCGGCTTGAAGTCCTTGAGTCTCTTGCAGCACCCCCGCTTTCGCGCAGCATTCGATTTTCTGTTGCTGCGCGCCGCGGTGGGAGTGGCCGATCCTGAGTTGGCAAAGTGGTGGACCGACATTCAAGTGATGCCCCAAGACGAGCGGGTGGCGATGGTGCAAGCTCGCCCGGCCGAACCTGCCTCCGCCGACGGCGACCCTGCACCCGGCCGCCGCCGCCGCCGCCGTCGACGCGGTGGGGCAGCGCGTTCCTAGATGAGCCCGATCTGGCGCGCGGCCTACGCGGCGATCGGCAGTAATTTAAACAATCCGCGTGAGCGAGTGCTCGAGGCGCTCACCCGCCTAAGCCAAGTGCCTTCGATGCAGTCCGTGCTCGCCTCGCGGCTGTATCGCAGCCATCCGATGGGGCCCCAGGATCAGCCGGAATTCGTGAATGCGGCAGCGGGTTTCGTCACCCAGTTGAATGCGCGCGAATTGCTCGATGCCATGCTCGATATCGAGCGCAGCATGGGACGCACTCGCGCCGAGCGCTGGGGACCGCGAGTCATCGATTTGGATCTGATATGGATGGTGGGTGCGGCCACCGAACAGCCGGGTTTATCGCTGCCGCATCCGGGAGTGTCGAGCCGTAACTTCGTCCTGTATCCTCTGGCGGACTTCGCTCCGATGCTCAAGATTCCCGGTCTTGGCCTGGTGCTCGATCTTAAGAGCGCTGCGGGCGATGCTGGAATTTCGGTTTTGTAACAGAGTCCTCCATGCCCGCGGCAGCTGCACATAAATTCATCGTCATTGAAGGCCCCATCGGCGTGGGCAAGACCAGCTTGGCGCGCCGTTTGAGCCAGTCGCTCGGCGGACAGTTGGTCTTGGAGCAGGCCGAGGAGAATCCCTTTCTCGAGCGTTTCTATAAGAACCCTCGTGCCGCGGCTTTTCAAACCCAGCTGTTTTTTCTGTTCCAGCGCGCGCGGCAACTGGAGGATGTGCGCCAGGAGGATTTGTTCGGCGCGGTGCGAATCGCTGATTACCTGCTCGACAAGGATCGCTTGTTTGCGCGCGTCACCTTGGACGATGCCGAATATGCGCTGTACGAGCGGGTCTACGAACGGGTCGTCGTGGATGCACCCAAGCCCGATTTGGTGGTGTACCTGCAGGCGCCGGTGGACGTGCTGGTCGACCGCATCGCCAAGCGCGGTATCCGCTACGAGCAACTGATCGAACGCGCTTACCTGGACAAGTTGACCCAGGCCTATGCGCGCTTCTTCCACAGCTACGATGCGTCGCCGCTGCTTATCGTCAATTCGGCGGCCATCGATCCGGTGACCAACGACGGCGACTATCAGCAATTGTTTGCCGAAATCTCCAAGGCACGCCGCGGCCGGCATTTCTTCAATCCGGCGGGCAGCAGTCTGTTGCCCGGCTAGCCGTGCTGGGCCTGTGCCCAGCCGACATGTTCACGCACCATTGCCGACGGATGCTCGGCACGCGCCGCCAGCGCACTCAATACTTCGGGCGTGGTGGGCGCGTTGCCCAAGGCCACCGCGATGTTGCGCAGCCAGCGCTCGTAGCCGATGCGCCTGATGGGATTGCCCGCGGTTTTCTCTAGAAATTCGGCCTCGCTCCAGGCGAACAGCGCCGTCAGTTGCGAGTGATCCAGGCCATGGCGCACGGCAAAGTTTGGATCCGCACTGGGCCGCGCGAATTTATTCCAAGGGCAGGCGAGCTGACAGTCGTCGCAACCGTAAATGCGATTGCCGATGGCGCGGCGAAACTGCAGCGGAATCGGACCGTCGAGTTCGATGGTCAAATACGAGATGCAGCGCCGCGCATCGAGGCGATAGGGCCCCACGATGGCGCCGGTGGGGCAGGCCGGCATACAGGCGGTGCAAGTCCCGCAGTGCGCAGTGCTGGGCGCGTCGATGGGCAGCCGCAGATCGAGGTAAATCTCGCCCAAGAAGAAATACGAACCCGAATTGCGATCGATCAAATTGGTGTGCTTGCCGATCCAGCCTAGACCGGCGTTGCGAGCCAGGGCTTTTTCCAAAACCGGTGCGCTGTCGGTGAACACGCGGTGACCCACGGGACCGACCAGCGCTTGGGCGCGATCGCA
>JAXDQN010000484.1:0-5810 GCA_034667865.1 Gammaproteobacteria bacterium | reverse complement strand
CAGAGAAGCGGCACTGCGGCCATCAACCGCCAGCTGCTCAAAGAGTGCCAGCAACTGCGCGAGGATGATGCGGCCGGACGCCGCTGGTCCAGCAAAAATTATCCCGGCGGTTACACCTCTTACGGTTCCGTTCATCGCCTGCAAGAAGTCTCGCCGACCTTTCAGCTGCTGCAGCGCAGGCTGAAACGCCACGTCGCAATTTTTACGCAGGCGGCGCAGTGGGATCTGAAAGGACGCGAGCTCGAGATGACCGATTGCTGGATCAACATCATGCCGCGCCAGGTCGTGCACGGATTGCACTTGCATCCGGCATCGACATTGAGCGGCACCTACTATGTGCGCGTGCCCAGAGGCTCTCCCGGCATCAAGTTCGAAGACCCACGCCTGGATCGATTCATGGCGGCGCCGCCGCGCCGCAGCGATGCGACGCCGGATGCCAAGCCGTGGATCACCATTCCCGCCGCCGCGGGACGAGTGGTTTTATTCGAAAGCTGGCTGCGCCATGAGGTCGTGCCGAATCCCGTCGATGCGGAACGAATCAGCGTAAGCTTCAATTACAACTGGTTCTAGGACTCATTCATGTCGACCAAAACCACCGACGCCACCATGGCGGTATTCCTGGATCTGGAAAATATTGCGCTCGGCGCGCGCGATGCAAAGTATCCGAGCTTCGACATCGAGAAGGTGCTGGAGCGCTTGCTGCTGAAAGGCCACATCGTGGTCAAGAAGGCCTACTGCGACTTCGATCGCTACAAGGATTTCAAGCGCGGCCTGCACGAGGCCGCCTTCGAGCTCATCGAGATTCCCCATGTGCGCCAGTCGGGCAAGAATTCCGCCGACATTCGCATGGTGGTGGATGCTTTGGATCTTTGTTACACCAAAGGTCATGTGGATACCTTCGTGATCTTGAGCGGCGATTCGGATTTCTCCCCCTTGGTAAGCAAGCTGCGCGAAAACGCCAAAACCGTGATCGGCGTGGGCGTGAAAAACTCGACCTCGGACCTGTTCATCAACAATTGCGACGAATTCATTTACTACGATGACTTGGTGCGCAAGGAACCCACCAGAGCGCGGCGCCGCATCGCTGCACCCCGCGTGGCCGCCGCCGACTCACCGCCGGCCGAAGCCAAAGGGCCGCAACTGACCGAGGCGGTGGACTTGATTGTGGAAACTCTGGATGCATTGAGTGAGGAACGCGGCGGCAGCGAGCCGATCTGGGGGTCGATGATCAAACAGGCCATCAAGCGCCGCCACCCAGGTTTCAATGAAAGGTTTTACGGTTTCAAATCCTTCAATGACCTGCTTGCCGACGCGGAAAAGCGCGGCTTTTTGACCTTGCGCGCGGACGAGAAATCAGGCGGCTACACCGTGCGCCTGGGTAAGCACGGCCCTTGAAACAGGCCCTTCCGCCCGCATTCAGATCCGGGTGGAATCTTATCGTCGAAAAACTTGGATGTGGGCCGAGGCCTGCGCGCTGCTGGAACAGGCAGAGCGCAAGCAACGGCATTTCTTCGAACTCGTAAGCCTGCCGGCCGCCCTTCCCGCTTGGGAACCGCCCGCGGATATCTTCACCGATGGCACGCAGTTCGACGTGGTGGTGGCGTTGCCGGGCGCGCGCGCCGAAGACATTCGCGTTCAAATCACCGCCGGCGGCTTGCAAATCGACACCCAGGTGGCGCCGCCTGCCGCGGCCAACACCCTGAAAGTCGTGCGCTTTGAGATTCCCTACGGCCGCATGCGGCGACGCATCGACTTGCCGCCCGGCCGCTATATTTTGGTGGAGCGCCGCTTGGATCGCGGCTATCTGCACCTTCGTCTGACCCGGGAGGCCGTATGAGCGCCGATGAAGATGTATTGATCATTGTGCCGGTGCGCAGCGCCGTGTTGTTTCCCGGCGTCGTGCTGCCCATCGCCATCAGCGACAAGCTGGCCATTGCCGGCGCTCAGGAAGCCGTGCGCACCCAGCGTCGCGTCGGTTTGCTGCTGCAAAGCGACGTTACTGCCGAAGAGGCCGGGCCCGAAGGGCTGCATCGCGTCGGCACGACCGCATCCATTGTGCGCTTCATCACCGCGCCCGATGGCACGCACCACCTGATCTGCCAGGGCCAAGAGCGTTTCACGCTATTGGACTTCGCCAGCCGCGAGCCTTTCTTGGTCGCACGCATCGATGCGCATCGCGAGCCCACGGTGTTCGACCAGGAGATCGAGGCGCGCGGCATGAATTTGCGCGAGAAGGCGCTGGAAGCGGTGCAATTGCTGCCCCAGGCGCCGGGCGAGTTGACCAACGCCATTCGCGGCGTCGAATCCATTCCGGCACTGGCGGACATGATCGCCAGCTTCATGGACCTCAAGCTGGTAGACAAACAGGACATCCTCGCCACCTTTGACTTGAAGACTCGGCTCGATCGCGTTCTCACGCTGCTCAATCGTCGCATCGAAGTGCTCAAGGTATCGCGACAGATAGACGAGAAGACCCGCGAGGCCTTTGACGAGCGACAGAAAGAAGCCGTGTTGCGCGAACGCCTGCACCAGATCCAAAAGGAATTGGGCGACACCGATGGCTCGAAGAGTGAACTCGCGGATTTGAAGCAGGCCATCAAGGATGCCGGCATGCCCGAGGAAGCGCTCGAGCAGGCGCAGCGCGAACTGAACCGCTTGGAGCGCATGCCCGAACAGGCAGCCGAGTATTCCATGACCCGGACTTATCTGGAGTGGTTGCTTGCCATGCCCTGGTCCAAAGTGGATCCCGAGCAGGTGGATATCGAAGCGGCTCGAAAGATTCTCGACGAAGATCATTTCGGTCTCGCCAAGATCAAGCGCCGCATCCTCGAATTCCTGGCGGTTCGCAAACTCAACCCGGAAGGCCGCAGCCCGATCCTGTGCTTCGTGGGACCGCCGGGCGTGGGTAAGACCTCGCTCGGCCAGAGCATCGCTAAAGCCATTGGCCTGAAGTTTGGACGGGTCAGTCTGGGCGGCGTGCATGACGAGGCGGAGATCCGCGGTCACCGGCGCACCTATATTGGCTCGCTGCCGGGCAACATCGCGCAAGCGTTGCGCAAGGCCAGCCGACGCAATCCGGTGCTGATGCTGGATGAAGTCGACAAGCTGTCGGCCAGTCATCAAGGCGACCCATTCTCCGCATTGCTCGAAGTGCTGGATCCAGAACAAAACAACAGCTTTCGCGACAACTATCTGGGCGTGCCTTTCGATTTGTCGAAGGTGCTGTTCATTGCGACGGCCAATGTGCTCGATGCCATTCCCGGGCCGCTGCGCGACCGCATGGAGATCATCGAGCTCACCGGCTACACGGAAGAAGAGAAGCTGCAGATCGCGCGACGCTACTTGTTGAAGCGTCAGCTGCAGGCCAATGGCCTCACCGATCAGCAAGTACAGGTGAGCGATGAAGCCTTGCGCCGCGTCATCACGGATTACACCCGCGAGGCGGGGGTGCGCGGCTTGGAGCGCCAGATCGGCGGATTGCTGCGCCATTCGGCCGTGACCATAGCTTCGGGCAATGCGCAAAGCGTGTCGCTCGATGCGGCCGATGTCGAAAAAATATTGGGCGCGGCGCGTTTCGAGAGCGACGTGGCGCTGCGCACCAGTGTGCCGGGCGTTGCGACGGGCTTGGCCTGGACGCCGGCCGGCGGCGACATACTGTTCGTCGAATCCAGCCGTGTGCGCGGCAGCGGCAAGTTGATTCTGACCGGCCAACTGGGCGATGTGATGAAGGAAAGCGCTCAGGCCGCCGTCACGCTGGTGAAATCCCTGGCGGATCGGTTGGGGATTGATCCTGCGATCCTCGACAGCAGCGACTTGCACATTCACGTGCCGGCCGGCGCCATTCCGAAAGACGGCCCCAGCGCGGGTGTGGCGATTTCCACGTCGCTGGCATCGTTGCTGACGCAACGCACGGTACGCGCCGACGTCGCCATGACCGGGGAGATCAGCTTGCGCGGCGTGGTCATGCCGGTCGGCGGCATCAAGGAGAAAGTGGTGGCCGCATCGCGTGCCGGCATTCGAACCGTGATACTGCCGGCGCGCAATCGCCGCGATTTTGACGATATCCCGGAAAGTGTGCGCGCCAAGCTGGAATTTGTCTGGGCCGAGAAGATCGAGGACGTATTGGCCCGCGCGCTGGAAGCGCCGGCGCCGCGCACGCAGACGCCGACGGAAACGCCGCAGCTGGCCGCCGCTTAGCCGGACTTGTAAGTGACGAGGACGGCGCCGGGCTCGAGCCTGACGCTCGAGTCGGCGGTGCCCAGCGCGCGAATGACGTAAACCATGTCACCGGGCGGCAGCACGATTTTCGCCGGCTCGCTGCCGAAATGCGCCACGATGGTCCACAGCGCTCGATTCGCCAGCTTCCACTGCGCGCCCATCACTCCGCCGTCGGTTCGGTAGCGGCCGCCGTGGGCGATGCCCGCCAAATGCGGCGCCAGGTAGCGCTGCCGCAAGGTCAGCAGATCCTTGATCCACAGCAGGCGGCCCTGATGCTCCGGCTCATCGCGCTCCGTCCAGTCCAGCTGCGAAGCCGCGAAGCTCGACTCCTCATTGGGATCCGGTATGTGCGCGCACGCGGATTCCTCGGCAAAGGCCGCGAAGCGCTGGAATTCCCGCCGCCGGCCGTCCGCCACCGCCTGTGCCACCTCCGCTGCGAAATCACAGAAGAACAGGAAGGGCGTGGAGGCATCGAACTCCTCGCCCATGAACAACATGGGCACTTCGGGTGCGAGCAGCAAGCAGGCATAAGCCGCATTCAGCAAATGCGGGTCCGCTAAAGAGTGAATTCTCTCCCCCTGCGCGCGATTGCCTACCATGTCGTGGTTCTGCAAGAAAGCAACGAAGGCCGCCGGCGGCAATTGGATGCTGGGTTCGCCGCGTTTGCGATCGCGAAACTCCGAGCGCTCGCCTTGGTAGGCAAACCCTTCGGCTAGAGCGCGGCCTAATTTTTCCACCGGCTTCACCGCATAGTCGGCGTAATAGCCATCGGCTTCGCCGCTGGTCAGCACATGCAGGGCGTGGTGAATATCATCGTCCCACTGCGCGGTCGCCAGCAGCGGCCGGCCTTTGGCATCTCGCTCCAAATACCGCGCCTGGTTGCCATTGTTCTCCAACACCAAATGCACTCTGCGCGTGCGGCCCGGGCCCTGACGCAGGGCGCGCGCTATTTCACACACAATGTTCGGATCCGAGCGATCCTGCATGGCATGCACCGCATCCAGCCTCAACCCATCGAAGCGATATTCCTCGATCCAGTAAAGGGCGTTGTGGACGAAGAAGTCGCGTACCGCAATGCTGTGATTGCCATCGAAGTTGATCGCCGGGCCCCACGGCGTGCTCACGGCACTGAAGAACTCAGGACAGTAGGCGTGCAGGTAGTTTCCTTCCGGACCGAAATGGTTGTAGACCACGTCGAGCAGCACCATCATTCCTAAGCCGTGCGCCGCATCGATGAATGATTTCAGGTCCTCTGGGCTGCCGTAGCACGCGGCCGGCGCAAATTGCAGCACGCCGTCATAGCCCCAATTGCGTTTCCCGGGAAAAGCCCCCAAGGGCATCAGCTGCAAGGCCGTAATGCCGAGCTGCGCCAAATCGGGCAATCTTTGCGCCGCCGCTGTAAAGCTGCCTTCTGCCGTAAAAGCGCCGATGTGCAGTTCATAGATGATCGCCTCAGGCCAGGTGCGGCCCGTCCAGTCGGGAAAGCGCCAACTGTAGGTGCGCGGATCCACCACGGCGCTGGCGCCATGCACGCCGTCCGGATTGCTGCGCGAGGCGGGATCGGGGACAGCCAGCGATGGCGTGGACTTGGT
>JAXDQN010000483.1:0-3396 GCA_034667865.1 Gammaproteobacteria bacterium | reverse complement strand
CGGTCCGCGATGGAGGGGCCAAGCGTCTCTGATGCTCTTGACCAAGCCAGGCTCGCGGCGTGCTAGCATCGCGCCGATCCATGCTGCGCCCGCCCAGTAACGCAACTCTTACCGAGCTCAAGGCGATTGTCGGCGCCGGCTCCTGGCTGGAATCGCCGCAGGACCTCGCGCCGTACCTCAGCGATTTTCGCAAACTTTACCAGGGTGCCACGCCGCTGGTGCTGCTGCCGCGCAGCGTCGACGAAGTGTCGCGCTTGCTGGCGCTGTGCCATCGCGACGCTGTGGCCGTGGTACCGCACGGCGGCAACACCAGTTACTGCGGTGGGGCAACGCCCGACGAGAGCGGCTCGCAAATTGTCCTCTCGCTGCAACGTCTGAATCGGGTCCGGCATGTGGATGCGGCCAACTATTCCATGATCGTCGAAGTAGGCCTGACGCTGGCCGGCGCGCAAGCCGCCGCGCGCGAGGCGGATCGGCTGTTCCCCTTGAGTTTAGGGTCGGAGGGCACGGCCCAGATCGGCGGCAACCTCTCCACCAACGCCGGCGGCACCGCGGTGCTTCGCTACGGGATGATGCGCGACCTGGTGCTGGGATTGGAGGTGGTGCTCGCCGATGGGCGCGTCCTGGCGGCGCTCAAGAGCCTGCGCAAGGACAATACCGGCTATGACGTCAAATCGCTGTTCGTCGGCGCCGAGGGCACGCTGGGCATCATCACCGCCGCGTCGCTGAAACTGTTTCCGCTGCCCGCCGATACCGCTACCGCGCTGGTAGGCATCGACACGCCGCAGCGCGCGCTGGATCTGCTGGGGCGATTGCGCAACGCCGCCGGCGATCAGGTCACCACTTTCGAACTGATTCCGCGGGTTGCGGTGGAACTGACCGTCAAACACGTGACCGGAGTCGCCAACCCGCTGGAATTCGGCAGCGCGTGGTACTTGTTGATCGAGTTGACCTCGCCGAATCCGAATCAGCAGCTCACCACGTTATTGACCGGCGAGTTGGAACAGGCCGTCGAAGCGGGCATCATCGTGGATGCGATGCTGGCGACCTCCATCGCGCAAGGTCAGTCCATGTGGAAATTGCGCGAGTCGGTGCCCGAGGCCCAGCGCCGCCACGGCGCCAGCATCAAGCACGATGTGTCCGTGCCGGTATCGGCCATCCCCACCCTGATCGAGAAGGGCACGGCGCTGGCGGAGCGGCTCGCCCCCGAGGGCTTCGTGGTCTCCTATGGGCATGCCGGCGACGGCAATCTGCATTTCAATTTGAGCCTGAAACCCGGTGCGGAACTCGCCGCCTTTACCGCGCGCACCCATCCTTTGGAACACGCCATGTTCGATCTGGTGGAAAGCCTCGGCGGCAGCATCAGCGCTGAGCACGGCATCGGCCGCCTCAAGGCGCAGGAATTTGCCCGCCGCGCCGATCCGGTTGAACTGGCGCTGATGCACGACCTGAAACGCGCGCTGGACCCGAAGGGAATACTGAATCCGGGCAAGGTGCTGTGCGCAAGCTGACGGTGCCGCTTCGCACTGACCGGTTGGTTCTGCGCGAGTTCGTCAAGGCGGACTTCGATGCGGTGTTCGCCTACTCATCCGATCCGAAGGTAACCCGTTACCTATTCTTCGGACCGCGCGACGAGGAAAGCACCGCCGAATACCTCGAAGAACTGCTGGCCTCGCAGGTCGAGCAGCCGCGCACGCGATTTGAGTTGGCGGTGGAAGAAGCCTCATCGGGCCGCCTCATTGGCGCCTGCGATCTGTCCCTGATCGAGGCCAATGCGGTGGATTTAGGCTACATGCTTGGCACCCCGGATTGGGGCAAGGGCTACGCCACCGAGATTTCTTTGGCGCTGCTCGAAGCGGCGTTCTGCGAATTGCGCGCCGAGCGTGTGATATCGACGGTCGACGTCAACAACGGCGCGTCGATTCGCGTGCTGGAGAAGATCGGCATGCGCTGGGAAGCGGTGTTTCGCAAGCACCGGCGCGCCAAGAATCGCTGGTGGGACTGCCACATGTTCGTCATGCCGCGGGAAGTCTGGGAGAACTCGCGCGCCCGCTCTTGATCAGCGATCTTTTTCGGCTTGGTCCTTGGCTTCCTGTTCGCGCGACCGGTTTGCTGCGCGTTTCAAAGTTTCCTCATCAGGCATGCCGCTGCGCGCGCGGCTGCGCAAGGTCAGCAGACCGCCGATCAAGACAGCCACCACCAGCACCGTGATGAGAATGGCTTTGAGCATCAGGAAGTGACCCGGATCAAGCCTTCTTGAGAAGCACTGGCCACCAAGCGCCCATCGCGCGAGAACAGGCTGCCGCGCGTGAAGCCGCGGGCACCCGACGCGCTGGGGCTGTCCATGGCGTACAGCAGCCAGTCATCGACCCGCACCTTGCGGTGAAACCACATGGCATGGTCGAGGCTGGCAATCACCAGCTTCGAGGACATCATGTTCAAGGCGTGCGGCTTGAGCGCGGTATCGAGCAGGCTGAAATCGGAGGCATACGCCAGTAGGCAGCGGTGCAGCGCCTCATCGTCCGGCAGCGGGGCCACTGCCCTGAACCAGACGTGCTTGATGGGCGGCCCTTTCACCGTGCGAGTGAAATCGGGCACTTCCACCGGCCTGAATTCGAACGGGCGTTTTTGTTCCAGCACTCTGCGCATCGCTTCCGGCGCCTTCGCCAGTGCGACGTGGTACAAAGACTGCAGATCCTGCAACTCTTCAGGCGCCGGCACCTCCGGCATGGCGATCTGGTGGTCCAGCCCTTCTTCCGGCAGCTGAAAGGACGCCGACAGATTGAAGATCTGTGCACCGTGTTGTATCGCTACGACCCGGCGCGTGGAGAAATGCTTGCCATCCCACGCCCGATCCACTTCGTAGACGATGGGCGAATTGAAATCTCCGCGGCGCAAGAAATACGCATGCAGCGAATGCACTTCGCGATTTTCCACGGTCTGGGTGGCGGCGACCAACGCCTGGCCCAACACCTGGCCGCCGAAAACTTGCGGACTGCCGATGTCGCGGCTTTGGCCGCGGAACAAATTGATCTCGAGACGCTCCAGCGTCATCACTTTGATCAAGTCGTCGAGCAGCTGATTCATCTGAATTTTAGGCCGATTCCGTGCCGGCAACACCCAAGCGCTTCTGCATGATCGGGCTGGTGGTGGTGTATTGCAAGAATTGCCGCTTTTCCGGAAACAGATGATGCTGGATCGCAAAAGCCGTCAGGGCCGCTTCATGGAAGCCGCTCAAGATCAGCTTCTTCTTGCCCGGATAGGTATTGATGTCGCCGATCGCGAAAATTCCCGGCACGCTGGTTTGGAATTTTTCTGTATCCACCTTGAGTGCACGCTTCTCGAGTTCCAGCCCCCATTCGGCAATCGGCCCCAGCTTCGGGTGCAAGCCGAAGA
>JAXDQN010000482.1:0-3223 GCA_034667865.1 Gammaproteobacteria bacterium | reverse complement strand
ACCTCGCCGATGCCGCAGCCTGGCGCCGTCAAAGTCATCTTGATATCGTCGTTGCGGGTCGCATCCTCGTTCTTGATCACGTCGCACTCGTACACCAATCCCAGATCCACGATGTTCACCGGAATTTCGGGGTCGTAGCAAGTCTTTAGTTGCTGCCAAATGATGTTCTTGATGTCATCTTCGGTTGCGCCCGGGGGCAGCTCGGGCGGCTTCGCCGCCGTCTTGCCGATGGCATCCGCATCATTGCCGGCGATGCGAAACAGATTGCCGTCGATGTAGACCGTGAAGCTGCCGCCCAACGCCTGGGTGATATAGCCCACTTGCCCCAGTTTCAGATTGACCTCGGCGCCGGCGGGAATGGCCACGGCTTTTACCTCGCGTTGCACGACGAAGGGCTCATTCTCATGGGAGGAGTACATCGCTTGGCAATCTCACTCGGTGGAAACGGCAGGAACGGACTGCATATCTGCGGCCTTTAGCGCCGAAGCCAAGGTGTGCCAGCACAGACTGGCGCACTTGACCCGTGCCGGGTATTCGCGCACTCCGGAGAGGGCGGCCAGCTTGCCGAGTTCCTCGCCCGCGGGCGCGGCATCGTCGGTCAACAGATCGTGGACATTCTCGAACAGTTGCAGCGCCTGATCGCGGGTCTTGCCCTTGACGGCCTCGGTCATCAACGAGGCCGACGCGGTGGAAATGGCGCAGCCCTGACCCTCGAAGCGAATGTCGCTGATGGTGTTGTCCGCCATGCGCAGCCGCAGCGTGAGCCGATCGCCGCACATCGGATTGAAACCTTCGATGCTGGCGTCCGCCGGCTCCAGCGGCCCGAAATTACGCGGCTGGCGGTTGTGGTCGAGAATCACATCTCGGTACAGGTCGGTTAGTTCCATGGCGATCAGGTAAAAATCTTGCGCGCGCGTTCGATGCCGGCGGCAAGACGCTCGATCTCATCGAACGTGTTGTAGAAGGCGAAGGAGGCGCGGGCGGTGGCCGGCAATTTGAAAAAATCCATGACGGGCATGGCGCAGTGGTGCCCGGTACGCACCGCAATGCCGTCCTCGTCCAGCACGGTGCCTAAATCATGCGGATGGACCCCCGCGACCACGAATGACACCAAGCTGGCCTTGTCGGGGGCGGTGCCTACGATGCGCAGCCCCGGGATGCGCGCCAGCACTGAGGTGGCGTGCTGCAACAGCGCGTGCTCGTGAGCATGCGCGGCGGGCCGATCCAGGCCGGCGAGAAAGTCCACTGCGGCCCCTAAGCCGATGCCGCCGGAAATATTCGGCGTGCCGGCTTCGAACTTGTGGGGCAGCGCATTGTAAGTGGTCTTTGCAAAGGTTACGGCCAGGATCATGTCGCCGCCGCCTTGCCAGGGCGGCATGCGGTCCAGCAGCTGTTCGCGTCCGTACAGCACGCCGACGCCGGTGGGGCCGTACATCTTGTGGCTGGAGAAGGCATAGAAATCGCAGCCTAACTCCTGCACATCGACCGCCATATGCGGAATCGCCTGGGCACCGTCGATCAAGGTGGTGATGCCGCGCGCTTTCGCGGCCGCAATCAGCTGCCGCACTGGGAGGACGGTGCCCAGCGCGTTCGATACGTGCGCACAGGCGAAAATCCGGGTGCGTGGCGACATTAGTGCCACCACCGCTTCCGTATGCACCTCGCCGCGTGCGTCCATCGGCGCAACCACCAGCGAGGCGCCGGTTTGTTCACACACCATCTGCCAGGGCACGATGTTGGCGTGATGCTCCAAGTGCGTGATCAGCACCTCATCGCCCGCTTTCAGCAGCGGCCGCGCGTAGCTCTGGGTGACCAAATTGATGGCTTCGGTCGTGCCGCGCACAAAGATTATTTCGCTGCGCGATTGGGCGTTGATGAAGTGCTTCAAACGATCGCGCGCGCCCTCGTACAGCGCGGTGGCTTCTTGGCTCAAGGTGTGAACGCCGCGATGGATGTTGGCGTGGTGGTGGCGCTCATAGTCGTCGACCGCCGCGATGACGCTGCTGGGCCGCTGCGCCGAAGCGCCATTGTCCAGGTAGGCCAGGGGTTTGCCGCGCACCAGGCGCGCCAGCACGGGAAATTGGCTGCGTACGGATTCGGCGTCGAAGGAAGGATCTACGTGGGCTAGGGCGCTGCTGCTCATCGGAATTTCCGCAAAATTTGTGAATCAGGCAACTGGTTGATCAATGCGTTTTCAATCGCAGAGCGGGCAGAGGCCACCGACATGCCGGTGAGCACGTCTGCGAGGAAGGCAAACACCAGCAGGCTCTGCGCGGTGTCGCGGTCCAGTCCACGCGACAACAGGTAGAACAGCATGTCCGGATCGAGCCGTCCGGTGGTGGCGCCATGCGCGCACTTGACCTCATCGGCGTGGATCTCCAGCTGCGGGCGGGAATCGATCTCGGCGGTCGGGGACAGCAGCAGTCCGCGAAACGACTGCTGCGAATCCGCATGCACCGCGCCGGCATCGACGATCACCTTGCTGTTGAAAATCGCCCGGCTGTGATCGCTGGCGATAGCGCGCGCCGTTTGCCGGCTGGTGGTATTGGGCGCGCTGTGCGAAACGATGTTGACGCAGTCCACGTGCCGCTCGGCATGCCCGACCAGCAGGGAGTAGCTGTCAAGGGAAGCGCCGGGCTGATTCAAATGACCCTCGAGCGCGGCACGCACCAGGCCGCCGCCCAAGGCGATGGTGAATTGCTTGCACTGGCTGTCCTGCTCTTGATGAGTCTCCACGGTGTCGATGTGCGTGGCGTTGTCGCCGGTGGCGAAAACTCGATAGTGCTCCAGCTGCGCGCCGCGCCCCAGTGCGATGTGCGTATGGGAATTCACCAGCGGCGTGAATTCGCCCTGAGCCACATGATGCTCGATGATGGTGGCGCTGCAGCCTTCGCGTGCGTCGATGACGACCCGCGGATACGCGACGCCCTGACTGCCGTCGCCGGTAGCGACATGCAGAATCACCAATGGCGTGGTGATCTGCTTGGTGATTTTCAAATACAAGCCGTCTTCAAACAATGCCGTGTTGAGGAGCACCCAGCGGCGCTGATCTGCGTCTGACAACGACCCCAAGAAGCGCGACGCCAGCTTTGGATCTAGATTAGATAGTTCCTTTATGCTACTGATTTCAATGTCATTTACGACCATCTCATCCGTGTACAGCGCAGGATGGCCATTGACCATGAGAACGGTGGCGGCGCGCTGCTTGGCGTCGAACAACGAC
>JAXDQN010000481.1:0-3198 GCA_034667865.1 Gammaproteobacteria bacterium | reverse complement strand
TGCATCGGTGCGCCCAATACCGGCTACGCCATACCAGGTATCGCCTGCTTGCACATTGAAACTGCCGCCCACGAATCCCAGCGATGCCACCTGCATCGACGGCTGCAGTTGCAGGTACTCGCCTAGTGGGATCGCAGTGTCGGCGCCGGCCCGTACTTGGGTGCCAAACACACGATCGCTGTAAATACCGCCCCAGGCAGTGGTCCCATTTTGGCGCCAACGCACATTGAAGTCCGTGCCGGCATAATCCGAATAGGCATACTCGCCCAGGGTGAGTTTCCAAGGGGCATCATCCGCGCGCGTACACGCGCCGTGCAACAGGGTCGCCATGAGGCACCCTCGCCCCAACAATTTGAATCCCATCGCGCATTTTGCAGCAAATGGGACGAGACCGCGATTCTAGGGCTTAGGGATGCAGTGAGCGACGAGTCGCCGAGGTCGCCATGATGCCGAGTGTCGACGCGACCAATACGCCGGTCGCCAACGCCAACCACGGATAGCCGCGCACATATTCATTCACGGACGCCGCTACGTGGCGCACCTTGACATGCGGGTCATGGCGATCCACATCGGAGTCGTCATCGGCATGGCGATTGCTGCGCAAAAATATCTTGGTCGACTTGATCGAATCGTTCAAGCGTTTGCGCAACTGCTGAATCTCGGGACTTCGTTCATCCGCGATTTCTGCCAGCAACTCCTCTGTGTCGGTTACCAACTGCTTCAACTTGCTCGCGCTATCCATTTGCGGTCTCCGACAACAATTCGTGTGATTAGCAGACTACGTACTTGTACGCGACTCGATAATCCGGGCCGTGGACCTCTCCCTGTAGGAGGCCGCCTACAGTCGAATTTTAGGCCCGCAATATGTCGAAAGGCCCGACGTTGCGCCGCGATTCAGCGCACAGATTGAAAGCGTATTTCCAAGCAAAATCCCTTATGCCGCTGCGCCTCAGGAATCGTCTCGCATCGCCATTTCCCTTGGGGATAGCGGCGCGGCTCACCTTGTCCTTCATTGCGGTCGCGGTGCTCGCCGCCGCCGCCAACCTGATTGCGCGCGAGACAGTGTCCATCATCTACCTGCCGCCGCCCGCGGCGCCGGCCGCGCCCGCGGCGCCGGCGGCGATCATCGTCCCCAGGCCCATCACCCACGACAGGCTGCTTGCGGCGATCGATGCATTTGAGCAAGCCTACCGACAACGCAGCATCGCGACAGCCGGTGACGCAATCCTCATCAGAGCCGCCGACCAAGTGCGCCATGCAGCCCTCGGCTCGCCTGGACTCGAACGCGCTGCCAACGACTACCTGCTGCGAGCACATCAATCCGTCCACGTCGCCGACCAGCGCCGTGCCGCACGCGCGAGCTATTTCGCACTCACCTCATCGCTGTATGAGCGGCTCAAAAATTCCTTGGATGGATCCTTGCAGATCTTTGGGCGCGTGTTGGCGCGTCAATCGCTGGTGCGATTGCGCAACGACTTCGATCGAGTTCGAACACTCTCGGAAATCATTGCCGATGGCGAACTGCCCAGCGGTTCGCAACGCGAGGAAATCGCTGCCGCCGAAACCAACTATCTCAACACGTTCACGGCAAACCAAGCGAGCCTCGATAAATCGGAGGGTTCGGAGTGGGTTTGGGGCATGCGCGCCGACTTCGCCGCGTTGGTAGCGGCACGCTCGGCGTTGGAAACGCTGACTCTGCAGACCATCGACGCTGAATGGCTGGTTTCGCAAAGCCGCGGCGCGCTCACCGCAGCCACTTTTGCCGCCGATTCCTCCGCCAACCAGCCGCCTGCGGCGATCGCGCCGTTGCCGCTGCAGCCGGACGGCATCGCGTCGCAAGCAGCGGACGATCACGCCGTCGACGCAGCCGCTGCGCAGGATGCCAATCGACCCGCCCGCGAGATGATGGCCACCGTCACCCTGTTGGTCATGCTGCTGGTGATCGCCATTTCCCTGGCGACTGTGCGCAGCGTGCTCGGCCCCGTGCGGCGGATGCTCGAGGGATCGAAGCGCCTGGCAGCCGGCGACACCCAGGTAGAGCTCGCGCGCGGCGGCATTCGCGAACTCGACACCTTGGCGGCCGCGTTCAATTCCATGGCCTCGAAGCTGGCCGCCGCGCAGGAAGCCAGCCGCCTTCATCAGGCGACCTTGGAAGATAAAGTGCAGGAACGCACGCACAAGCTGCGCAGGCTGGCGGAGCAGGACCCGCTGACCTCATTGCCCAACCGACGCCATTTGTTGTCGTTGTTGAATGATGCGATCGAGCGGGCCAGCCGCAGCGGCCTCGGCCTCTGGGTTTATTTCATCGATTTGGACAACTTCAAGAATTTCAACGACAGCGAGGGCCACGTATTCGGCGATCGGGTGTTGATGAGCGTGGCTAATCGCCTCGAGGAAGTGGCCGACGGACTCGGGTTCGTGGCGCGCCTCGGCGGCGATGAGTTCACCCTGGTGTGCGAGCAGGCGCCGTCTCCCGCCACCGTGCACGATATCGGCATGCGCATCGTGCACTCCTTCCAGAAAATGATCTCGGTCGATCAGCGCGAACTGAGCATCAGTGTCAGCGTCGGCGCCAGTATCTACCCCGAACATGGCAGGGACGCGGAAAACCTGCTGCGAGCCGCGGATTCGGCGTTGTTCCGCGCCAAAGATCTCGGCCGCAGCCAAGTGGCCGTATTTACCCCGGAGCTGATCGAATCGGCAGCGTCCCGCTTCACCACCGAGCAAGGACTGCGCCGAGCGCTTGAATCGCAGCAGTTCGAACTGCTCTATCAGCCGGAATACAACCTGGCCACTTTGCAGATGGATCTGGTGGAGGCGCTGCTGCGCTGGAGAATGCCCGACGGACGCCTCGCCCGCCCCGGAGAGTTTCTCGGCGTGGCGGAGCAATCGGGGCTGATTACCGAGATCAACGACTGGGTACTGCATACTGCGATCGAAAGCGCCGCGCGCTGGTATCACGGCGCATGGCCTGGCGTAAAAGTCGCCGTCAACATTTCACCGCGCCAGTTGATGGATCAGCGCTTCGCCGATCTTCTACTCGCCATGATCCGCGAACACCGCATACCCGCCACCTGCATCGAATTGGAATTGACGGAAACCGTCTTGCAGACCGGCCCCGCGACCATTACCGCGTTGCGCCACCTGCACGCGCAGGGTTTCGGCATTGCTTTGGACGATTTCGGCACCGGCTACTCG
>JAXDQN010000480.1:0-3349 GCA_034667865.1 Gammaproteobacteria bacterium | reverse complement strand
TCATTTCAATCGTGGCAGGCGACAGGTGACTCAGCAACAGCAGGCGCACGCCGGCATCGCGCGCAAGCTCGCCAATTTTCTTCGGCGGTGTGTGCAGGGTGTAAAGAATGGGCGCCGAGGCCGGCGGGTCGAGCACCACCGTGTTGAACACCAAAATATCGGTGTTGCGCGCAATGCGCTGCAATCCGGGCAGACCCGTGGCATCGATATCGCCCGAAAAAGTGATGCTCTTGCCGGCATGGTCGATCCGATAAATCACGGCGGGAGCGTCGCCGTGATGTCCCGCGATGGCGCTGATGCTCAAGCCCGGTTCCTCATAAATCACGTGCGGACCCGCAGATGCCGTGGACCGAGTTGCGAAGTCATGGGTTTCGAGGGCGATGGGCGCGGCAAAATCGCGCAGGTACGCGAACGCGCCTTGCGGGCCGAACAATAATTCGATGAAGCGGCGAGTCGAGGGAAAGTAGGCGCTGTCAGCCGTCGCCGCCGCGCCGTCCGGCCCCCAAATCTTGAAGGAGATGGGACCGTTGCTCGACACTGCGCGCGCCTTGAACAATCCGGGTAATTCGCCGACGTGGTCGATATGCAAGTGGGTGAGCAACACGATGTCGGTTTGCGCCAGGGATTCGCCGACTTCGCCCAGCCGTGCAAACGAGCCGGGCCCGGCATCGACCAAAATTCTAGGTTTGCCATCCAGCAGCAGCAGGTAAGCGGAGCTGGCCCGGCCCGTGGCTCCCGGACCTCCGGAACCCAGCACCAATAACTCCAGCGAGGAGGCGGCCTGCGCCCCGCTGCTGAAGATTAGGCTGGCGCAGAATGCGGCGAGAAGCAGAAATACTTGCAAATGCTGCAGCGCGGCAGCCGCCGGGGCGCGACCACGCGCACAGTTTCGGCGCTCGCGGCGACGCAGAATGCTGCGATGCTGTCCGAATTCGAATCTGTTAAAAACGTACATGAGGCGGCCGTGTTCGAAATGGTCCAAGCCCTGGCGGGAAACTACCCGTCCATCGGCAATGATGCTGAATTACTGGCTGACGTCGCCTGTGTCGCTCTGAACCGTGTGCCGCCGCAATACATCCGGCACTTGGTGGATCTGCGCTTTTACCAGGATAACGCCGAGCGGGCCCAAGTGGAAACTTCGGTCAAGGCTGCCGTCGTCTATGCCTTCAAATTCGTGCAGGCTCGCCGAGCCTCAAATCGGGTTTAGTCCCAGTCGCAAGACGTCGGCAGTTTCGGTGGCGATCTGCGCCTTGCGTGCATCGTCGCCCCGCACCAAGCCCTTCGCCAGCCAGGCGCTCGCGCCGCGCATCAGCAGCAACAGACAATCGCGATTGACCTGACGCATGCTCCCTTCGGCCTGTGCTTCGGTGTACACGGCTCGATAGGCCTGCACCAGTTCCCGCCCGCGCTTGGTGGCCAACACCTTTTCCTCGTCGCTCAAGGCTTCGTATCCCGTGGAAGAACGCAGCGGCTGAATGTCATCCCGCTGGTAGGCTACCGAGGTCGCGTGCAGTGTGGCCAATAGACCGTCATTCGCCGAAGCCGCTTGGGCCTTCGCCTGTTCGCGAATGTAGGTGAAAATTCTGTGGGTGCGCGCGTAGCAGGCGGACAGAATGGTTTGCTTGTCGCCGACATGATGGTAGAGAGTGCGCTTGGTGGCGCCGACGGCAGCCGCTATATCGTCCAGCGAAGTGGTGTCGACGCCGCGGCGATTGAACAACAGGGATGCGGCCGCCAGGATCTTTTCGCGTTTCGCCTCAAATAGTGCCGCGCGATCGAACAATCCGCCGGGATTGGTCACGAGTGCCGACAGATCGACCACCGGCGGATTCACCGGCGCAGCGCGTTTCGCCGCCCAACCCAATGCAAGCACATCGGTCGCCGCCGCAATCAACTCTTGACGCTTGATGCCGAGCATCTGCGCCAGCGGCGAGTGCAGCGGTATGGAATGCACGACGCTAATGATGGTGCGCGCGACGATCGGAAAGTCGCATGGCCGGATATCGCCGCACTTGGCGCCGGCCTCCAGCACGCTGGCCAAGCGCGCGACCACGGCCTCGTAGATGCCGAGCACGGTCTCGCGCTCTCCCTGACCAAGCAGGCCGATTTCGCTGAGCGCGGCCAGTTCCGGTTCAGCCGGATCAAGGATTCGCGATACGAAGTCGGCCACCACTTGCACGGCGCTGCGGCCGTACAGCGCCACTTCGCCCAGGTGCCGCGCCATGATTTCCGACGAGCGCAGATAGACCTGAAACATCAGGTCCTCGCGGTCCTCGACGTAGTAGTAAAGCGAGGCGCGCGAGAATCCCAGCCGGTCGGCGACATCCGTGAGCGAGGTCAGGGAGATCCCCTTGGAGTTCAATTCGCGCGCGGCCTCATCCAGCAACTCTTGGCGTCGCGATTTGGCGGATGTACGGCGCGTCCGTACCGCCGCGCCCTTTCTGATGATATCCATGGCTTAGTATTCGATGCCGCAGCCGTAGGGCCGGGTTTCCGGTTGTCTGACCGGCATATTGGCGGCGAGATCGTCCAGCGCATCGCGAACGTAATTCATAGGCTGTGCCGCGTCCGCGGAGTTCTCGTCGTCCATCGCGCCCTCGTAGGCGAGCTTGCCATTTCTATCCACAATGAAAAAACTCGGCGTCGTCTTGGCGCCGTAGCTGCGTGCAATGCTGCCGTTCATGTCGAACAAGAAACCGGCCACCGTGGCGTGCGTTGCAACGATGCGTTCGCGCGCGGCCGCAGCCGACAAAAAACCTGCGCGACCCGCCGTGGCGGTGTCGATCGACAGCCATACGATCTGATGTTCGGCCGCGTATTTTTGCAGCGCTTGCATGGCGCCGCTGCGGTACTTCACCGCGGTGTAAGGACAGACCGGACTGGTCCACTCGAGCACCACGATCTTGCCGCGATAGTCGCTGAGCCGATGGCGCTTGCCGTCGGCGCCGGCTGCCTCAAAAGCGGGCGCGGCGGACCCGACATTGACCCGCGCCAGTGGGTCGGCGTGAGCTGCGAAACTGCAGAGTACAGCGGCCAGCGCGAATCCCCTCCCTGGATAGAGGAAACTCACACCGGCAGCCATAGGATTGCCTTATTGACCTCCGCCGGTCTTTTCAGCCGCGGGTTGGGCCGGAGCCGCCGGCGCCTGCGAGGCAGCGCGCTGTCGCTTCATCGAGGCGGCCTGCGCGGCCAGCAGTTCCTGCGGCTCGATGAAGCCGTCATGGTCGGTATCGATCTTGGCGAACGATGCCTTGAACTGCGAACCGATCGGACCGACCAGTTCGGACTCATCCAGCTTGCCATTGACCTTCGAGTCCAGCATGCCGAACAGGCGCCCGGAGTCCAACTG
>JAXDQN010000479.1:0-5438 GCA_034667865.1 Gammaproteobacteria bacterium | reverse complement strand
TGTCGAGGATTTGTCCGAAGTATTCGTGGGCAGGCGGGGTTTCCAATTGACCGAACAGCGATTGATACCACTTGAAGCTGCGGGCCACATCGGCAACACCAATGATCGTCCAGGTGCGTTTCATGATCGGGGCTCCAAAACGCTTGTTGAAGGCCTCTGCGTACGCAACCAGTCGCATAGTCTAGCGGTTTCGGCGGCAGCGTTATACATTTTGTGCATAACGCTAACTTATGGTATACCGCCTCTCGTTCGCGTAGCAGCTGAGTAGGCCATTGGCTCTAACACCAAGCATCCGCTTCCGCATCGATTTTGCGGAGGATTCCAATATCGGTCCTGGAAAGATCGCTCTCCTAGAGGCGATTCTAAGCAGCGGATCGTTATCCGAGGCCGCGCGAGGTATGAAGCTCAGTTACCGTCGCGCCTGGCTATTGCTCGATAGCCTGAATAAATCCTTCGACAAGCCGATCAGCATCAACACTGCCGGCGGCACGGGCGGCGGCGGCGTGGTGGTCACTGAATTTGGCGTGTCGCTGATTCGGCGGTATCGAGAACTCGAGGGCGAAATCAGCGCGATTGCTCAACGGTGTCTTGGCGATATTCTCCCCAAGGCCGCAAGACGCACCGGCGTTACCAAGCCCGCGCTCAAACGTAAGTCGCTCGCCAAGAGTCGTCGGCGGTCGTAAACCGACCGCTTGGCGTATTATTGAGTCATCACCCGCGGAGCAAATTCATGTCGACTACTTTCGTCTTAAACGGCCAATCCGCCACGCTGGATGCCGACCCTACGATGCCGCTGTTGTGGGCGCTGCGCGAAGTAGCAGGCCTCCACGGCACAAAATTTGGCTGCGGAATGGCGTTGTGCGGCGCTTGCACCGTGCATTTGGACGGCCAAGCCGTGCGGTCCTGTGTGCTGCCGTTATCAGCAGTGGCCGGCAGGCAAATCACCACCATTGAAGGGCTGCAAAGCAAGCAAGCGAAAGCGGTGCAAGCGGCATGGGTCGCACTGCAGGTACCGCAGTGCGGATACTGCCAGTCGGGTCAAATCATGTCGGCGACGGCGCTGTTAGAAAAGAATTCTGCACCAACGGACGCCGACATCGATGGCGCCATGAGCGGCAATATCTGCCGCTGTGCCACCTACCCGCGGATTCGAGCCGCTATTCACAACGCCGCGAAAGCGGCTCAGGCGTAAACCATGAGCATCACTGCAAAACGCCCAGACTTACCGACGCGCCGGGATTTTCTCAAGTCAAGTGCCGCATCCGCGGTCGCGCTGACCATCGGATTTGAATGGACGCTGTCAACGCGTCGTGCCGTTGCCGCTGCTACCGCGGCGGCCGCATCGGGCGGTGCACCTTTTGCACCCAATGCGTTCCTGCGCATCGGTGCCGACAACAGCATCACCGTGATCGCCAAGCATTTGGAAATGGGCCAGGGCTCCTACACCGGCATCGCCACTATCGTCGCCGAAGAACTCGACGCTGATTGGGCGCACGTCACTGTCGAAAGCGCACCGGCGGATGCCAAGCGCTACGCCAATCTCGTGTTTGGCACCATTCAAGGCACCGGTGGCAGTTCGGCCATGGCCAATTCCTGGGCCCAACTTCGCGATGCCGGCGCCAAGGCTCGGGCCATGCTGCTTTCCGCCGCGGCAAAAGAATGGAAGGTCCCCGTCGGCGAACTCTCGACCGACAAGGGCGTGGTATCGCATGCGGGCAGCAAGCGCCAGGCGAGCTATGGCGCGTTGGTGAAGACTGCCGCAACTTTACCCGTCCCAACCACAGTGAGCCTCAAAGAGCCGAAGAATTTTACCCTCATCGGCACGCGGCCTCCGCGTGTCGATGTGGTGGCAAAGACCAATGGGACCGCGCAGTTCACGCTCGACACAGTATTTCCGAACATGCTGGTCGCATTACTCAAACGCCCGCCGCAGTTCGGCGCCACCTTGAAAACCTTTGATGCCACAGCCGCGAGTGCCGTGCCCGGCGTAAAGAAAGTGCTGCAAGTACCCCGCGGCATCGCGGTGATTGCCACCGGCTTTTGGGCGGCAAAGAAGGGTCGCGATGCGCTTAGGGTTGAATGGGACGACTCGAAGGCCGAAAAACGCAGCTCCAGCGAGATCATGCAGGAGTATCGGCAGCTTGCCGACCAGCCGGCGCTCCCCGCACGCAAAGAAGGCGATGCCAAACAAGCCATCAGCAGCGCTGCGCACAAAATATCCGCGACCTACGAATTTCCATATCTCGCGCACGCGCCGATGGAACCCTTGGATGCGGTCGTCAAGCTCGACTCGACCAGCTGCGAAATCTGGGCGGGGGATCAATTCCAAACCATCGATCAGATGAATGCCGCTAAGGCGGCCGGACTGGATGCCGCGCAGGTCAGCATTCATACCTTGTATGCGGGCGGCAGCTTCGGCCGCCGCGCCAATCTCGGCTCCGACTACATCGTCGAGGCCGTCTCGATCGCCAAGGCGTATGGCGCGGATGGCACGCCCATCAAACTGCAGTGGACGCGTGAAGACGACATCCTCGGCGGCCTGTATCGGCCCATGTACTTCCACAAGCTCGAAGCAGGATTAAATGCCCAGGGCGAACTCACGGGCTGGCACCACGTCATTGTCGGTCAGTCGATCATGGCCGATACGATCTTCGCCGCCGGCATCAAGGACGGCATCGATTCCACTTCGGTGGAAGGCGCCGCCAATTTGCCCTACGCCATACCCAACATTGCAGTTGATTTGGCGACCACGAAGACCGGCGTGCCGGTCCTGTGGTGGCGCGTGGTCGGCAGCTCGCACACGACCTTTGCGGTCGAGGCCTTTATTGACGAGGCGGCGCATGCGGCCGGGCGAGATCCTTATGAATTTCGCCGCAAGTTGCTCGAACATCAACCACGGATGAAGGCCGTGCTCGAACTCGCAGCCGAAAAAGCCGGCTGGAACCAAGGTCCGCTGCCGAGCGGCAAAGGCCGCGGCATCGCCGTGGCCGAGGCCTTCAAGACCTTCGTCGCGCAAGTTGCCGAGGTCAGCGTCGATAAGGACGGTCACGTGAAAGTGGATCGCGTGGTATGCGCGGTCGACTGCGGCACGGCCATCAATCCCGACATCATCACCGCCCAATTGGAGGGCGGCGTGGGTTTCGGCCTAGGGGCGGTGATGTTCGGTGAAATCACGCTGAAGAATGGTCGCGTTGAACAAAGCAATTTCAACAACTACCGCGTCCTTAGGATGAATGAAATGCCCAAAGTGGAGGTGTACATCGTGCCGTCCACGCAAGCCCCGACAGGTGTAGGCGAGCCCGGCGTGGCTCCGATCGGGCCCGCCGTCGCCAATGCCATTTTTGCCGCCACCGGCAAGCGCATTCATATGCTCCCCTTTCCGCCCACAGGTGCCGCATGAAGAACTCACAATGGGGCCGCGTTTCGCATCCTTTCTTAGGGGCCCTCGCGATTCTCGTTGCTATCGCCGTCATTGTGGTGAGCTACTTCGCGTTCGCACCCGCGCCGACCGCGTTTGCAGGCAACAAGACCGCGCAGCTTCACGACTATCAAGGACAAGATCCCACCGGCGTGCCTGCGGAACTTAAGTCAGCGAGCCTGTTGGAGCGCGGCGAGTATTTGACGCGAGCGGCGGACTGCGGCGTGTGCCACACCGCCAAGGATGGCGCGCCCTTCGCCGGAGGCCTGGCGTTCGTACTACCCTTCGGCACGATTTACTCGACCAACATTACGCCGGATGCCGATACCGGCATCGGTGCCTATAGCGACGCGGATTTCTTAAACGCAGTTCATAAAGGACTGGGCAAAGGCAATACCAAGTTGTATCCGGCGATGCCTTACCCCAGTTATACCTACATGTCGGACGCGGATGCGCTGGCAATCAAAGCGTACTTGTTTTCTTTGAAACCCCTGCACGCTCCGACGCCGCGAAACACTCTCTCTTTCCCCTTCAATCAACGCGCGCTCATGGGCATATGGTCGGCGATGTTTAACGCCGATCGGCGTTTCCAGCCGCACGTGGACCGCAGCGACGAATGGAATCGGGGCGCTTACCTGGTGGAAGCGATGGGCCATTGCGGCGAATGTCACACGCCGCGCAATCCGATGTTGGCGCTCAACAACCGGCAGAAATTCGGCGGCGCCGTGCAGGCGGGATGGCGCGCCTACAACATCACCCCGGATCACGGCGCCGGCGTCGGCGCCTGGAGCGATGCCGACCTCGTGCAATATCTGTCGACGGGGCACGCTGACGGACGCGGCACGGCCGCCGGCCCAATGGGCGAAGCGGTCGATGAGAGTTTGAGTCACCTCAAACCGGCCGACGTCAGTGCCATGGTCGCGTACTTGCGCACTGTGCCCAACGTGGCCAGCTCCGACCTGCCCGTACCGCGCGCAACGCCCGCGACTGTCGCGCAAGGCGAGACGGCTAATGCGCGCGGCCAGCAAGTATACGAAGGCGCCTGCGCCGGATGCCACGGTTGGACCGGGGTTAGCCCCGTGCTTCCGTTCGCCTCCCTGACCGGCACGCGTTCCGTGAATGATCCCACCGCCATCAACGTCGCACAGGTGATCATCGGCGGCGGCAAGCGGCACTACCCAGTCGATGCCGAAAACATGCCGGCATTTGGCAGCACCTACTCCGATGCGGAAATCGCTGCGGTGGCTAATTACGTCACGTCGCTCTACGGCGCGAAAGGCTCGGATCTGACGGCCTCGCGAGTGGCGAAGCTGCGAGTGGAAGACTGAAGCTGCCGGCTAATCTTGATCGATATTCAGTGCTGCCGCATTGACCGTTTTCAGGCGCGGCGAGAGCATGTGCAGGGTGATCACAGCCAAAATGTAGACGCAGGCGGCGACCGTGAACAGCGGGGTATAGCTGCCGCTGCGCTCCAGCACCCAGCCGGCGTACTTCGCCATGAGCATTCCTCCGACCGCGCCTGCGGTGCCGCCGATACCTACAACGGAGGCCACCGCAGCGGTCGGAAAAACGTCTGACGGAAAGGTATACAGATTGGCGGAGAATGCCTGATGGCCCGCGGCGGCGGCGGCGAGCACAGCGACCGCCAACCACAATGTGTCTGCATGCGTCGCGAAGATGACCGGCATCACCAGGAAGTATGCCAGCAACATGGTCAGTTTCCTGGCCCGATTCACCGAGAAACCGCGACGAATCAGCGTCGAAGACAACCAGCCGCCGGAAACGCTGCCGACGTCTGACACCAGATATACCGCCACCAGGGCCGGTCCAAAGTGCTCCAAATCCAACCCATAGCGCTTCGCAAAGAAATCAGGGAGCCAGAATAAGAACAACCACCACACAGGATCGATCAAGAATCGAGCGATTGCATATGCCCACGTTTCCCGCACCCCTAGGAGTTTGCGCCATGCGAATCGCCTCTCCAGGTCAAGTTCCGCGGCACCCATCTTGGTGTGCGCCT
>JAXDQN010000478.1:0-6279 GCA_034667865.1 Gammaproteobacteria bacterium | reverse complement strand
GCTTATGGGGCGAAGATCCGAAAAGCTTCGCTGCAGTGCCAAAAATGGCCGGCGCATTATAGAGACGGCGCCCCGGTGCATCAAGGCGTTTTGCGCCCTATTTTGGCGCTTTACTGGATGTGCGCCAGTATCCCTTCGAGCTCATCCAAACTGTTGTAACTGACAATGAGTTTGCCCTTGCCCGAGGCTGCATGCTGGAAGGCAACCTTGGCGCCCAGCTTATCGGCGATCTCAGTTTCCAGCCGATGGATGTCCGGATCCACCGTTGGGGGCACCTTGGAGTCGCCTGCCTGGGGATTAATGATGCGCCGCACCAATGCCTCGGTTTCGCGCACCGATAAAGACTATTTGGCGACCAGCAGGGCAACATCGATCTGCTGGCGACGCTGCGTGAGTCCCAGAAGCGCCCGGGCATGGCCCATTTCGATGCGCCGGCTTTCGAGCAGCTCCTTGACTTCGTCGGCCAATTCCATCAGCCGCACCAAATTGCTCACCGCGGCGCGGGAACGTCCGACGGCCTCGGCCGCAGCCTGATGGGTCAGACCGAATTCTTCGATCAGCCGCAACAGTGCGCGCGCTTCTTCCAGGGGATTGAGGTCCTCGCGCTGGATGTTTTCGATCAACGCCATGGCCACGGCGGCTTCGTCCGGCACGTCGCGGATCACAGCCGGAATCTCCGTGAGCCCGGCCATTTGCGCCGCCCGCCAACGCCGCTCGCCGGCAATGATTTCGTAGCGCTGCGATTCGCCCGGATTGGGTCGTGGCAGCGGGCGCACCAAGATCGGCTGGACCAAACCCCGCGCCTTGATCGAGTCGGCCAGTTCGCCCAAGGATTCCGGTCGCATGTCGATGCGCGGCTGGTACTTGCCCCGCTGCAATAGATCCACGGGCAGGTTGGCCAGGCGGTCGCCGGCCAGCGGCGGGGGTACCTGCGCATTTTGCGGCTCGGCGGCAGCCGGCAGGCCGGCGCGCCGCGCCAACAACGGGCTCAGCTCAGCAAGGCCTCGACCTAAAGACGGCTTTTTGCCGGACATGTACCCATTCCCCTGGCGATGCTCGATTATACGGTCGAAGCGGACAAATCGTCGGGCGGTGTTCCGTCCGACGGGTCATTGGAGGAGCTGCCGGCGGCAGGGGCTGCGTCGCCGGCAGGCGCCGCGCCGCCCGACAGATCGTCGCGGCGGATCATTTCGCCGGCCAGGGCTAAATACGCCACGGCGCCGCGCGACTCCTTGTCGTGAAACAGCACCGGCTTGCCGAAGCTCGGCGCCTCGGCCAGACGCACATTGCGCGGAATCACGGTGCGAAACACCTTGTCGCCGAAATGCTCGATGAGTTGTGCGGACACTTCGTTGGATAAATTATTGCGCGGATCGAACATCGTGCGGAGCAACCCTTCGATCTCCAGGTTTGAATTGATGCTGTCGCGAATCTGCTCGACCGTCTGCATCAAGGCCGTCAATCCCTCGAGCGCGTAATACTCGCATTGCATCGGCACCATCACCGAATCTGCCGCGACCAAGGCGTTCAAGGTGAGCATATTGAGCGAGGGCGGACAGTCGATAAGAACCACGTCGAAGTCCTGACGCACCGGCTGCAAGGCGTTGCGCATTTTGAATTCCCGACCCACCGCCATGGTGAGCAAGCGCACTTCGGCGGCCGTGAGATCCTGATTCGCCGGCATGAGCATGAAGCCGCCATATTCAACCGGAACCAGAGACTCGATGGCGCTGCAATCGCCCAGCAGTACATCGCAGCTGGTGCGGGCCTGCGCCTGCTTGTCGACTCCGCATCCCATGGTCGCGTTGCCTTGAGGATCGAGATCGATCAGCAGGACGCGCCGCTTGGTCGCCGTCAAGGACGCCGCCAAATTGACCGCCGTCGTGGTCTTGCCCACCCCGCCTTTTTGATTGGCTACTGCGATGACCCGATTCATGTCCTACCCGATTTGACCAACTCCACCAGATGCCGCTCGTCGGACATTCCCGGCACCTTTATCCGGTGCACCGCGAGCGCTCGAAACGAGCGCGGCAGTGCGGAAATTTCCTCGTCCGGATGCTTGCCCTTCATGGCCAGCAAACGCCCGCCCGGCGCGCACAAATGTCCCGCATAAGCCACGAAATCCGCCAGCGACGACAGTGCCCGCGCCATCACTGTATCGAAAAGTTCGAGCGGCCTATAGGTTTCCGCGCGTACATTCGCCACTTGAGCGTTGCTTATGCCGATGCGCGCCGCCGTTTGCTCGACGTAGCGGGCCTTCTTGCCCGTCGCCTCAATCAAGGTGAAATGTCTACCGGGGTTTACGACCGCCAGCGCCAGGCCGGGGAAACCCGCACCGGTGCCCACATCCACCATGCGCTCGCCGCGCAAATAGGGCTGAATGCTCAGGCTGTCGAGCACATGTTTATGCAGCATCCCGGGGCGATCGCGGATGGCGGTCAAATTGAATTGGGCGTTGGCCAGTTCCAGCTCATCGATCAGCCGCAGCAATACTTCGGCGCGCTCGGCGCAGAGATCAATGCCGATTTCCTTCGCCCCGGAGGCGAGCATCTCGCGTTCGGAATCTCGCATGGTTAGGGCTGTTCCACGGCGTCGAGCTTGATCGACAGCTGCGCTTCGGTTTGGTCGGGCGCGACCCGGTCGGGCGCGACTTCCAAGCGCCCGCTGAATTCCGTCATGCCATCGCGGCCGGTGCACATCGCCGGCGCGGATTCTGTCGCGACGCCGATCGCCGGCGCAGGCAGCGCGGCATTCTTGAACCATAGCGCACAGGCATCGGTAAAGATTTTCGCGGCCAGATCCTGCGGCACGCGTACAGTGGCTTCGATGCGCGCCAGACGGTCATGCTGAAAACACAACAGATACTCGTCCGGTACGCGAGCAATGAAAGTCGGTGCGGTTGAATCGATGGCGTAGCAATCGCCCTCGTCGGCTTCGCTGCGTTTCGCCTCGTCGCGAAACTGCAGCACTTCGTGCAAGGTGACGGGCATATCTTTCAGCAGGCTGCCCATTGGCGCAGTCGACAGAACATGCCAGTCATAGGAGGGGTCCAACGTTACCGGCGCTGCCACGGTCTGCGGCGCGGGCTTCGGAGGCTCCGCCGCGCAGGCCACCAGCCCCAGGCAGGCAGCCGCATAGAGGAACAGCGCTTTCATCAAGCACCGCCCAGGCGGTTGGCCAATGTGTCCAGCTCGGCCGTGGCTTCCGGATCTTCCGGGCGGTTGCGCTCCGATACGCGATGCAAGGCCTGCAAGGCGGTGTCCTTGAGTTTCGCGCAGGCCTTGGCGTAGTGCATGCGCCAATCGGCAATCAGTTCATGTTCGAATATTTCGTAGTCACGGTCGTTGATCAGGGCATCCAGCACCATGGCGCACACAGCCAGCTGCTGGACACGCGGCCAGGTCAGTGCCGGGGCGGCAGATCCTTCTGCAAAACAGCGACGCAGGTACGCAGGCGGATCTGCGCTTGCGATATCGTCCAGCAGATCGCTGACGTCGTAGGATTTCAGCAAATGTTCGAAGGCGGCCATCCGCTGCATTATCCTCGTCATGTGAGAACATACCAGTCATGATCCTTGCATATCGCCCGCTACGGCTGCTGGCGGCGTCCCTATTGCTGACCACTTCCGGGCTCGCCGCCACGCGCGTGGAGCACGGCACGCTGAGCTTCGACAATATTCCCGCAGCGCCGGCCGAGCTGATCGACAAGCTGGATGGGTATCTGAGCGCGCGACAGGCCGCACCGCTAGGGTGGTCGCCTAAGGGCCAATTGCTGATCGCCACCCGCTTTGCCGACGTCGATCAATTACACCTGGTGGAGCGCGCGGCGGGCGCCCGCCGGCAATTGACGTTCATGCGCGAGCCTATAAGTCGAGCGGCTTTTTCTCCCGATCCGGGCCGCTCGGCTTTCGCCTATCTCAAGGACGTGGGCGGCAACGAAAACTCGCAATTGTATTATCAGCGCATCGGACAACGGCCGAAACTGCTCACCGACGGCAAGTCGTTGAACTCCTCTCCGGTCTGGTCGAACACCGGCCGCGAAATCGCCTTTGTCAGCAATGCCCGCGATGGGGTCAACTACGACATCGACATCGTGGACCCCGAAACGGGCGCCCTGCCGCGACTGGCGCTGGCCGGCGATAACAGCGGCGCCGCGTGGCGCGTGCTCGACTGGTCGCCCGACGATCGCAAGCTGCTGGTGTTGAAGTCGGTCTCGATCGCCGATTGTTATTTATATGTAGTCGACTTGAGCAACGGCCAAAAACGCGAGGTCGAGCCCTCGCCCACCAAGGTCGGGATCAGCGGCGCAAAATTTTCACGCGACGGTCAAGGGGTCTACCTAATTTCGGATCGCGAGGCGGAGTTCGCGCGCCTGCGCTACGTGAATCTATTCAGCAACGATAAGAACGTGATTTCCAATCACATCCTGTGGGATATCGAGGAACTCGCCCTGTCTCGCGACGGACACTATCTCGCGTACGTCAGCAACGAGGGCGGTGTCAGCAAGCTCAATCTGCTCGATCTTCGCAGCCATCAGGATTTGACTCCGCCACGGCTACCCAGCCCCGGCATCATCAGCTCGTTGAGTTTCGATGCCGACGGCAAGCGCCTTGCCTTTGGTTTTTCCGCAGCCGGCCTTCCTGAGGACGCGTACGTGCTCGAGTTGGCCGAGAATCGCCTGGAAGCATGGACCGCGAGCGAAATCGGTCCCGCCGATGCCGCGAAATTCGTGGTGCCCCGCCTGGCGCAATTTTCAAGTTTCGACCGGGTGGACGGCAAGCCGCGGCAGATCCCCGTGTTCGTCTATGAGCCCGCAGGCAGCGGTCCGCATCCGGTGTTGATCGATTTGCACGGCGGACCTGAGGGCCAGTTCCGCCCGTACTTCAGTCCCTGGCTGCAGTTCGTGGTGAATGAATTGGGCTTCGCCGTGGTCGCACCCAATGTGCGCGGCTCGTCAGGTTACGGCAAGGGTTACCTGGCCTTGGACAACGGCATGTTGCGCGAAGATGCGGTCAAGGATGTGGGGGCGCTGATCATCTGGATCGGACTGCAGACCAATTTCGATGCCAAGCATGTGGTGGTCTCGGGCGGATCCTACGGCGGCTATCTTGCGCTCGCCACGCTGGTCAACTACAGCGACCGTCTGCGCGGCGGTGTGGACGTCAGCGGCATCGTGGATTTCGTGAGTTTTCTCACCAACACCGCGCCCTATCGCCAAAACCAGCGGCGCGCGGAGTATGGCGACGAACGCGATCCGGAGATGCGCAGCTTTCTGCGCCGCATCTCGCCGCTCACCAATGCGGACCGGATTACCAAGCCGCTGCTGGTGGTGCATGGCAGGAACGATCCGCGCGTACCGTTATCGGAGGCGGAATTGATCGTCAACAAGTTGCGCGCGAAAGGCGGCTCGGTCTGGTACTTGCTCGCGGCCGACGAGGGCCATGGCTACCAGAAGAGGCAGAATCGCGATGCCTACTTCGCCACCTTCGCGCAGTTTCTGACCACGCTGCGCGAGTAGCCGATCGAGCGCGGAATCGCTACTTGCTGTCTTCGCTGGCGGTATCCAGCGGCGAGGGCTGACTGGCGAAATAGGCCGCGACTATTTTCACGTCTTCATCGCTGGTCAGCAGCCTGGCCATGCCATCCATCACCACATTCTTGCGGCGCCCGTTGCGATACGAGGTCAGCGCCTGTTCCAAATAGTCGACGTGTTGACCGGCCAACACCGGCGGTTTTGGATTCATCGGCGCGGCCATCCCTTGTCCATTGTCGCCGTGGCAGGCGACACAGGCCGCAACCTGCTTCGGGGTCGTACCCACGACAGTGGTGCTGGGCTTCACGGGCTCGGCGCCTTGAAGATAGGCAGCGATGTCTTCCATGTCCTGATCGCTGAGCGACGCCGCTTGTGCGTGCATCGTGGCATGCGGCCGCTCGCCGCTGCGATATTCCTGGAGGGCGGCAACCAGGTAAGCGGCGTTCTGATGGCGCAACTTCGGCACGGTGTAGTCTGGGTAGGCGTTCCTGTAGTTCGGGATGCCATGGCACCCGTAGCAGGTATAGAACTTCTTCTGACCCAGTACCGGGTCGCCCGCCGCATGCGCCAGCAGTGGGAAACCCAAGCTGAGCGCAATGCCCGCCAGCCATGCGTTGGCCTTCAATCCACGAACCATCGAGATCTCCGAATGCAAAGGATGCAAAATTGCGTCGATGTTAAAGAGTGGCCGGGCAATTGGCCAGCCAAATTACTATAAAACGTTGGCCAAATCCTGCAGCAGGCCGG
>JAXDQN010000477.1:0-6186 GCA_034667865.1 Gammaproteobacteria bacterium | reverse complement strand
TCATCAATAACCGGAGCCGGCTTTTACTTTGCCACCCAATTTGGCACGACCGCGCATCGTCGACTGCAGGCGAGTTGCAGCGGACCGGCCCTGGAGCACCGAGAGACGCTCATCAAAAGTTCTCCTGAGTCCTGCAAGCGTCGATTCGGTCTGAGCCTCCGCCTGCTCTACGAGCTGCATGATGGCGTCATATTCCGCCACCGGAATGATCACGGCCTCGGGCTCATCGTGATTCGTCACCACAAGCTTCCCCTTGCTGCGCAGCGCATTCATCATTCCGCGCCACCCTAACTTTTTCAGATCGGACGCTGGAGTGCGAGGCAGTTTCGCCAGGGGCAGAAAGGACGGCGGTTTTGCCGAGGTTGTCATAGGTTCACCTTAAACTCGAAATCCCAAGCGATCTATTTTGCCCCGGTAGCTCATTCCGACCATTATACCCTTTCTTGCCTATTTAGGCCCATCTGGCCCGCTGATCAACCGCGTAGGAAAGTTTCACGTGAGCCTGCCATTAATACGAACCTGCGCGAGCCAAGTGGCTGTCGGGAATCCAGCGCGGAGGTCGCCGCTCGGTCATACGCAGGGGTGACACCCGGTATCGGCAAGCGCACCGGTGTCCGGCGTTGTCCGCGGACACTGTCCGCGGACACTTTCAAACCTTTGCCGGCCTTCTAACGTCTAATAAACAACGACTTACGGGAGCGCAGGCCTTGGCACGGGGCTTGCTTTGTCAGTCTTGTACAAGAATTTGAATGGGGTCACTTAAGGTCATGTTGAGAAGCTTATCCGCCGTGGTGGTGCTGGTATTGGCCGCCGATGCGGCTCCCGCCAACGATCTGAAGCAGTTTTATGAACTGGCGCAGACCCGTGATACCACGCTGCAAGCGGCGCGCTTCCAGCACGATGCCCTAATCGAAGCGCGTCCCCAGGCCATTGCCAATTGGCTGCCGCAGATCGCCGCCAACGCATCCGCCACGCGCGAGCGCGTCGGTTTCGACACCGGTCCTGCGCAGGGAACTCAGGCGGCGGATTGCGCGATCAGCGCGGCCGGCGGTAACCAGCATTGCTACGGCACGGTGCACTCGCTGGGTTTGAACATGAGCCAGACACTGTGGAGCTTCCAATCCTTCAGTCTGCTCAAGGAAGCCAATTTTCAAGTGGCTGCCGCAGAGACCGACTATTTGGGCGCGAAACAAAACCTGCTGCTGCGAGTGGCGCAGGCGTATTTCAACATTCTCTCGGCCGCCGATCAGTTATCCACCAACGTCAGCGAACGCGATGCCTTCGCTACTTTGCTGAATCAGGCCAAAGGGCGCGAGAAGACCGGCGTTGGCCCGCGCAGCGACGTGGACCAGGCGCAGTCTTTCTATGACGCTACCGAACAATCCGTCATCGATGCGAAGAATACTTTGGATGATGCCAATCTGGCCTTGACCGAAATCGTGGGTCAAACCGTTGTCAAAGTGGCGCCGTTGCGGGAAGAAATTCCATTGGTTGCGCCGAACCCGGCGTCTGCCGACGATTGGGTCAGTTCCGCGCACCAGGACAATTTCGACGTGCGCACGGCAGAACTCAAAATGGAGGCGGCATCCAAGGACATCGGCGTGCAGCGCGGCCGCGGACTGCCGACGATCCAGCTCACCGCCTCGGGTTCGAAGCTGACGCAGGACGCGGTCCTCGGCGGCAATCAAACCCTCGACACCATCGGTGTTTCGTTCAACTGGCCGCTGTTTCAAGGCGGAGCCGTGGCTTCGGCGGTACGCCAATCGCGCGCTCTCTATCGTCAGGCGCAGGCGACCTTCGAGTCGGTGCAGCGTGATACCGAGCGCCTGACGCGCGCCGCGTTCCGCGGAATAGTCACCGGCATCACGCGCATCGGCGCGGCCAAACGCGCGGTGGACTCGGGTCAGAAAGCGGTGGATGCCATGCGCCGCGCCGTGGAGTTCGGCACCGGCACCGAATTCGAACTGCTGGATGCGCAAAACAATTACTACGCGGCCGTCCGCGCTTACGACCAGGACCGCTACGACTATTTGACCAACGTGTTGACGCTCAAGCAACAGGCTGGTCGTTTGACCGAAATGGATTTGATCGCGATCGATGATTTGCTGATCGAGGCCACCCCATGAGCATCCGTCTACTACCAAAGGAACCTGTCATGCTTCGCGATACCTCCGGCCAAGATCGCGCGATCGAACGCAAAAAGATCTGGCAACGCCACCCCAAGGCGCTCATCGGCGCCGCCGTTGCTGCCGTGCTATTGGCCGTGCTGGTGACCTACCTGGTGCGTTATTCGGGGGCCGGTTTGTCCATCGACCGCGCTCGCGTATCGATCGCCACGGTGGAGCGCGGCAGCTTCGTGCGCGACATCGCCGCAGACGGACAGGTTGTCGCCGCCGTCAGTCCTACGTTGTACGCCAACGCGCTGGGTACGGTGACGCTGAAAGTTCACGCCGGCGACGCGGTGACCAAAAGCCAGGTGTTGGCGGTCCTCGATAGCCCGGACCTCACGGCGAAGTTTTCCCAGGAAGATGCGACCTTGGCCGGACTGCGCCTCGATTGGCAGCGAGCGACTCTGGATGCCGGCACCAAGCTGGCACAGCAGCGCGATGCCTACAATCAAGCGGAGGTCGATCAGAAGACCGCGCAGCGCGAACGCGATCGCAGCCGCAAGGCCTATGAATTGGGCGCCTATTCGGAACTGCAGGCGCTGAAAGCCGAGGATGCCCTCGAAAAGGCGCAGTTCGCCTTCCTGCAGGCAAAGACCAACTTCGATTCCCAGCCGAAGCAGAACCGCTTCGACATCGACAGCAAGAAAGCGCTGCTCGATCGCCAACAATTCATGGTCGATGACTTGAAGCGCCAGGTTGACGGCTTAAGCGTGAAATCGCCGGTGGAGGGCCAAGTAGGCCAAGTCCAAGTCGCCGATCGCGCCAGCGTGGCCAAGGACGCACCGCTGCTGACGGTGGTGGATTTGTCCGCTCTCGAGGTCGAAATCAAGGTGACGGAAAGCCTGGCGCGCGATCTGCGTCCCGGCATGAGCGCCGACCTTGAAGGGGGCGGCCATCACTGGAAGGGCGTGGTCAGCGGCGTGTCGCCGGAAGTCGTGGCCGGCCAAGTCACCGCTCGCCTACGCTTCGGCGACGAAAAGCCCGCAGGCTTGCGCCAGAGCCAACGTTTGGCGGTGCGTATTTTCATCGACCGCCGCGACAATGTGTTGATGGTGGACCGCGGCTCCTTTGTGGATCAGGAGGGCGGCGGATTCGCCTATCTGCTCAAAGGCAATGTCGCTGAACGCCATGCCGTGCAACTCGGCGCCTCCAGCATCTCCAAGGTGGAGATCCTGGAGGGATTGTCCGTCGGCGATCAGATCGTCATCGCCGGAACCGATTCTTTCAACGGCGCGCAGCGCGTCATCCTCAGTCACTAACTCCTGCCGCACGAGGCCATCATGCTCAAAATGACTCATCTCGCGAAAGCCTATCGAACCGAAGTCGTCGAGACTTTCGCGCTGCGCGATTTTTCCATTCATGTAAAAGAAGGCGAATTCGTCGCGGTCACGGGGCCTTCCGGATCGGGTAAGACCACCTTTTTGACCATTGCCGGATTGCTGGAGGAGTTCAGCGGCGGCGAGTATCAGCTGGACGGCGCCAATGTGCGCGGCCTGAATGACAATCAACGCTCGAAGCTGCGCAATGAAAAGATCGGCTTCATTTTCCAGGCATTCAACCTGATTGCGGACTTGAACGTACAGGACAACATCGATGTGCCGCTGCGCTATCGGGGATTTAATGCCGCGGAGCGCCGCCGCCGCATCCAAGAGGCATTGGGCCGCGTCGGATTGTCGGCTCGCGGGCGCCACTATCCAGCCGAATTGTCCGGCGGACAGCAGCAGCGGGTGGCGATCGCCCGCGCGTTGGCCGGCTCGCCGCGGTTGTTGTTGGCGGATGAGCCCACCGGCAACTTGGACACGCAAATGGCGCGCGGTGTCATGGACTTGCTGGAGGAATTGCATCGCGACGGCGCCACCATCGTCATGGTGACGCATGATCCCGAGCTTGCGATCCGCGCGCAACGCGAAGTCCACATCGTCGATGGTCAGGTGGTCGATTTGGCGGCAGGCCCCAGGCTGGTCGCCGCGGCCAATCTCGCCAACGGCGCCGCATAACAGGGGGAACCATGTTCAGCTATTACTTCACGCTCGCGGTGCGCAGTTTGAAACGCAACATCGTGCTCACGGTGCTGATGATTGCCGCCGTCGGGGTAGGCATCGGCGCTTCCATGACCACGCTCACGGTATTCCGGGCAATGGCGAGTGATCCGATTCCGGGCAAGTCGCGCCAGCTATTCGCGGTGCAGATCGACAATTGGGGGCCGCAACCAGGACGCAATAGTCTGCCGGACAAGCTGCAGCCGCAAATCAGCTATTCCGATGCGCTCGGCTTCATGAACGGCCACGCGGGCTATCGTCAGGCTGCGATGTTCGGCACGGGATTTGCCGTCACCCCGGAAAATGCCGAGCTGCACCCTTTTCAGGTCAGCGGCCGCGCGACCTTTGCGGATTTTTTCGCGATGTTCAGCGTGCCATTCCGTTTCGGCGGCCCGTGGAGCGCGGCGGACGATGGCGACAAGGCTGACGTGGTCGTGGTCGGTTCGTCACTGAATGACAAGTTATTCGGCGGCGCCAATTCCGTTGGAAAAACGATCAATTTGGACAATCACAATTATCGCATAGTTGGCGTGCTGGAGAAGTGGCAGCCGGAGCCCCGCTTCTACGACGTCAACACCAATAAATTCGGCGAGTCCGAAAAGGCATTCATACCCTTCACGTCGGCCATTCAAAACCAACAACCTAATTGGGGCAATAACAGTTGCAACTCGGATAGCCGGCAAGAAGGGTACGAGGGCCACTTGCACTCTGAGTGCATATGGATTCAATACTGGGCGGAGCTACCAACGGCCGCCGATGCAACGAAGTATCGTAATTGGCTCAGCAATTATTCCGAGGAACAGAAGCGCATCGGCCGTTTTCATTGGCCGACGCATACAGACATCAAGAACGTGCGCGAGTGGCTGGCCTATCGACAGGTAGTTGACGACAACGTCAGAGTTATGGTGGTCGTGTCATTCAGCTTCTTGGTCGTGTGTTTGCTCAATGCCATGGGCTTGATGCTGGCCAAGGTCATGGGCCGCGCGGCTGACATCGGCGTGCGGCGCGCGCTGGGCGCCAATCGGGGCGCAATTTTTGCCCAATGCTTGATCGAAGCGGGCGTAGTGGGCTTGGCTGGCGGACTGGTGGGATTGGGCCTCACATCGCTGGGACTGCTCGGCTTGCGCTCGCTCCTATCGGAATCCGCCGGCCGCCTGACGTATTTCAGTGCCAGCGACGTATCCATCGCAGTACTGCTCGCCGTGGGGGCGACTACGTTGGCAGGACTGTATCCGACCTGGCGCGCCGCCCAGGTTCAACCCGCTTGGCAACTCAAAGCTCAATAGAGGCAATCATGGAAATCAGACCCATCATTTCAGCCATGCGCCGCAATAAAGTGGGCGCCATCGTCATCGGCGTGCAAATGGCCATCACGCTGGCCATCCTTTGCAATGCCTTGTTCATCATCCAGCAGCGTCTCGCTTTCAGCCACCGGCCGTCCGGCGCCGATGAGGCAAACGTGTTTGCTCTCAGCAATCAATGGGTAGGGACACCTCCCGACTTGGATGCGCGTGCAAAAGCGGATATGGCGGTGTTGCGCGGGTTGCCAGGCGTCATCGATGCCACATCCAGCAATTCTTACGTATTCGGCGGCAGCGGATCCAGCGAAGGCATCAATCTGACAGCCGATCAAAAAGAACCCACGGCCGACACGGCCGAATACTACGGTGACGATCATTTTGTCCAAGCGTTCGGGTTGAAAATCAGCAGCGGCCGCAATTTCAATGCGGATGAGCTGCAGGATAAGAAAACCTACAACGACGGCGTGGTGGCCTCGCAGATACTGATCACCCGCGCGCTGGCGGAAAAACTGTTTCCGGGCAAGGATGCCGTGGGGCAGGTGATTTACCTACCGCCCGACACCGTTCCCAAGCAGATCGTGGGTGTCATCGACCGGTTGCAGGTCCCCTGGGTAACTACCTGGGCCACTGTATTCAACGACAACTCCGTCGTCATGCCGTTTCGCTATGGCAGCGCGT
>JAXDQN010000476.1:0-8258 GCA_034667865.1 Gammaproteobacteria bacterium | reverse complement strand
CGATGTGCGCGCAGACGCGCAACGGGGTGCTGTACGTATTCATGCCGCCGACCCGCGAGCTCGAGCACTATGTGGAGTTGGTGCATGCGGTGGAAGCGGCGGCAGAGGCGCTAAATCAACCCGTCATTCTCGAAGGTTACGAGCCGCCGAGCGACCCGCGGCTCGGCAATTTTCGCGTGACGCCCGATCCTGGAGTCATCGAAGTAAACATACATCCCGCAGCGAATTGGCGGCAGCTGCAGCAGCGCGCGACATTCTTGTATGAGACCGCGCGCGAATGCCGCTTGAGCACCGAAAAGTTCATGCTGGATGGGCGGCACGTCGGCACCGGCGGCGGCAATCACATGGTGCTGGGCGGCGCGCGATCCGAAGATTCGCCGTTTCTGCGCCGTCCGGATCTGCTGCGCAGCTTGCTGAGCTACTGGCACAATCATCCGTCGCTGTCTTATTTGTTTTCCGGCTTGTTCATCGGTCCCACTTCACAGGCGCCGCGGGTCGACGAAGCACGCAACGATTCTCTGTACGAGTTGGAACTCGCGTTTCGCCAGTTCCCGCAGCCCGGCGCGCCGGTGGCGCCGTGGCTGGTGGACCGGCTGCTGCGCAATCTGTTGATCGATGTGACGGGCAATACGCATAGAACCGAATTTTGCATCGACAAGCTGTACTCGCCGGACGGCCCTACGGGCCGTCTCGGCCTGCTCGAGATGCGCGCCTTCGAAATGCCGCCGCATGCGCGCATGAGTCTGACGCAGCAACTGCTGCTGCGTGCCATGGTGGCGCGTTTTTGGCGCAAGCCGTACGCACCGCCGAGCCTGGTGCGGTGGGGAACGGAATTGCACGATCGTTTCTTGATGCCTTACTTCGTGGCGCAGGACTTCGATGATGTGATGCGCGATATGCAGCGCGAAGGCTTCGCGCTGCAGGCGGATTGGTTCGCGCCGCACTTCGAGTTCCGCTTCCCCAAGTATGGCGACGTCGAGTCCCGCGGCATGCAACTCGAATTGCGCCAGGCACTCGAGCCTTGGCATGTCATGGGCGAGGAGGGCTCGGCCGGCGGCGCAGTGCGCTATGTCGATTCCTCGGTGGAGCGCCTGCAGGTTAAGGTCACCGGTCTCGCACCCGGCCGCTACACGGTGACCTGCAACGGGCGGGCGATGCCGCTGCGTCCCACGGGCACCGTTGGCGAATTCGTCGCCGCGGTGCGCTATCGAGCCTGGCAACCGGCGTCCGCCTTGCACCCCGGCATCGGCGTGCATGCGCCGTTGACCTTCGATCTGTTCGACACCTGGATGAATCGTTCCGAAGGCGGCTGCCAGTATCATGTCACCCATCCCGGCGGCCGCAGCCACGAGCGCTTTCCGGTCAATTCGTTCGAAGCAGAGAGCCGGCGCCTGGCAAGATTTTTTAGAATGGGCCACAGCGCCGGTCCCATGACCGTGGCTGCGGCGACGGTGGATGCAGAGTTTCCCTTCACGTTGGATCTGCGCAAGTGAGTGATGGCCGAAGCGCGACTTGAAACCTATCTGAGCGATGCTCGCCGCTACGATGAGCTGCTCGATGCCGCGGGCGGCGTTCGGCCTCATTGGCAGCCCCTGATCGATGCCTTGGCCAGCGACGGGGCCGAAGCCGTGCGTCGCGGCGTCGATCTGGCGCGGCGGCTGATTGTGGAAAATGGCGTGACCTACAACGTCTACGCCGATCCGCAGGGACGCGATCGTCCGTGGGTGCTCGATCCGCTGCCGCTGCTGCTGACGCCCTCGGAGTGGGGCGAAATCGAAGCCGGTGTGGTGCAGCGCGCGCGCTTGTTCGACGCGCTGCTCGGCGATCTGTATGGGCCGCAGCAGCTGCTGCGCGATGGCACGGTGCCGCCGCAAGTGCCATACGGCCACCCGAATTTTCTTTGGCCGTGCCATGGCATCTCGCCGGTGGGTGGTCGCTGGCTACCGGTGTACGCCGTGGATATTTCCCGCTCTGCCGATGGACAGTGGTGGGCGCTCGCCGACCGGACCCAGGCACCGTCCGGTCCGGGGTATGCGCTGGAAAATCGCCAGATCGTGTCGCGGGTTTTTCCCGACTTGCTGAACGATGTGGGCGTGCGTTCGTTGAGCGAGTTTTTCGTGGCGCTGCGCGACAGTCTGCTGTCGTGTGCGCCGGAGTCGGAGACGCCGCTGGCCGTGGTGCTGACGCCGGGCGCATTCAACGAGACCTACTTCGAACACGCCTATTTGGCCCGCCAATTGGGACTGCCGTTGGTGGAGGGCCATGATCTGACGGTGCGCGACGACAGCGTGTACTTGAAGACGCTCGGCGGATTGCGGCGTGTGCATGGAATTTTGCGCCGCTTGGACGATGACTTTTGCGATCCGGTCGAATTGCGTGCCGACTCCGCTTTGGGGGTGCCGGGACTGCTTGGGGTGGTGCGTGCCGGCAGGGTGATGTTGGCGAACGCTTTGGGCAGCGGCGTGCTCGAATCGGCGGCCTGGATGGGATTCATTCCGGCGGCCGCCGAGCGGCTGCTGGGCGAGAAACTGCTGCTGCCGTCGGTTGCGACCTGGTGGTGCGGCGAAGCGCCTGCGTTGTCCTATGTCATCGAGAATATCGAGAGATTGGTGATCAAGCCGGCCTATCCGAACCAGAATTTCGGCGCCGTGTTCGGCCGCGATCTAGACGCACAGGCGCGGGCGACTTTGATCGAACGCATCCAGACGCGGCCGCATGCCTATGTGGCGCAGGAAAGGCTGGCATTCTCGCAGGCGCCGGTCTGGCGCAGCGCCGGGGGCGGCGGAGGCGGCGCCCAGGTGCATGGCTTCGCAGCACGCGCGTTGGGAATTCGCGTCTATGCCGTCGCGACCCCGGATGGCTATCGCGTCATGCCCGGCGGACTGGCGCGCATCGCCACCGATGCAGCAGACATCGTCTCGATGCAGCGCGGCGGCGGCAGCAAGGATGTCTGGGTGCTCGCTGCCGACGGCAAATCTTTCGATGACGCCGGCGCAGTCGTGGCGCCTCGCGCCGCCGCGCGTCACGATGACCTGCCGTCGCGCTTGGCGGAAAACCTGTTTTGGCTGGGGCGTTACAGCGAGCGCTGCGAAGACAAGGCGCGGCTGCTGCGCGCCACCTTGAGCGTGCGCGCAAATTCCCTACTGTGGCCGCAGGCCATCGAGACTTGTGGTCACTTTATCGCCATGACCAAGCCGAGCGCCGCGCCCAAGGGCGGCGATTCCATGCTGCCCTTGCTCGATCCGCGCAATACCTTGGGGTTGAAGGCGGATTTGCAGCGTCTCGCCTGGTGCGCCGCGCAGACACGCAGTCAACTGTCCGCCGAGAATTGGCGCGCCATCAGCGTGCTGCAGCGTGATTTTCAGGAGTACGCGCATTTCAAGCGCGACGATCGGGAGATCCTCGACTCGCTGTTGCTGGCGCTGGCGGGCCTGTCCGGATTCGCGCTCGATGACATGACGCAGAATGACGGCTGGCGCTTGATGATGATTGGCCGACGGCTCGAGCGGTTGCAGTTCTTGGCGGAGCTGATTCACCTGCGCCTGAAGGCCGGCGCGATTCCCACGCAGGGCGAACTGGAGTGGTGGCTGGACATCGGCGAGAGCACCATCACCTATCGCACGCGCTATTTGGCCTCGCCGCGTCTCGCCGAGACCATCGACCTGTTGGTGTTCGACCAAAGCAATCCGCGCGCGCTGGCATTTCAGTGGCACGCCATTGAACACTCGCTGGTGCGCGTGGCTGCATCCTTGGGCGGCGCACCGGATGATTCGCTGGACGCCGCAGTGGCCCTCGTCGAAGAAATGCAGTTGACTGCGTTGGATGGCGACTCCGCCCGAGCGGTCCGCGCGCGCCAGGGACTCGCGCAGCAGCTCAACGGGCTGAGCACGGCCGCCGGCCGGCTCTCCGATCGCCTGTCCTTGAAGCACTTCTCTCTGATCGAGACGGCCATTCGCACGGTGGCCGCATGAGTGTGATGCAGCGTTACCGGGTGCGTCACGAGACGGTATATCATTACGGCGGCAGCGTGGCGCACTCGCACCAGCTGCTGCACTTGAGTCCGCGGGACTCGGCGACGCAACTCTGTCATTCACGCAACATCGCGCTCGAACCGCAACCGAGCAGCCGCCGCGAACATACCGATGCCTTCGGTAATTGGGTCACCCGCCTCGAGTACGATTCACCGCATGAGCGACTCGAGGTTTTGGCGGAGATGGCGCTGGAAGTCAGCTCCCCGCCCAGCCTGGATGAAGCGGCATCCGATCCGTGGGAAGCGGCGCGCGACGGGCTGTTGTATTCGGGCGAAGCGCCGCCCGCGGCGTATTTGGAGGCGTGCCGATTTCGCATGGAATCGAGCTATGTGAACCTCAAGCAAGCCTTCACTGACTATGGCGCGGACTGCTTTGTCGAGCGCGCGCCGATCCTGGTCGGCGCCCAGGCTCTGATGCACAAGATACACGGCGAGTTTGAATATGCGCCGGGCTCAACCCACATCAGAACTTCAGCCGTGGAAGCATTTGAGGCGCGCCGCGGCGTGTGCCAGGACTTCGCGCATGTGATGATTGCCTGCTTGCGCTCGCGTGGGCTGGCGGCTCGTTACGTCAGCGGCTATCTGCGCACCGCGCCGCCTGCGGGGGCCGGCCCAGCGTGGGTGGGAGCCGATGCTTCGCATGCGTGGGTGTCGGTTTTTTGCCCGCCATTCGGCTGGGTCGACCTCGATCCGACCAACGACCTGCGCGTTGCCACCGATCATATCGTGATCGCGTGGGGGCGGGATTTCGGCGACGTCTCGCCGCTGCGCGGCGTAATCGTCGGCGGCGGCCAGCATCGATTGTCGGTTCGCGTTTCCGTGCAGGCAGAGTAAGATTGCACATCAAAGGGATATCAGGAGAGCAAATTGGCCAAGCCGAATTACCGTCATGCAAAAAAACAAAAAGAGGCGGCGAGAAAGGCGCGCCAAGACGCCAAACAGCAGCGCAGGTCTGTGGGGCCGGAGTTGACGGAGCCGGAACTGCCTGCCGAGCCCGTGCAGCCCAAGCCGATTCAGTGAGCGCAGAGGCCCGCTGTCGCTGCCGGGCGACGACCGCGGACACATTAACTGGACTTCACAGATCTTTTCGTAAATCAAGCTTTTCACCTGGCTTGAATGGCTGAACAATACCCGCATGCCAGGGTTCATCCTCGACCGAATGCGTCCCGTGTGGGTTTTACTGGCCCTGGTGCTGTCGGCCTGCAACGGCACCGCGGTGGTTACGCTCACCAGCACACCTTCCACGGATAATTTTCTTGCATACCGGGTCGGCTTGACCTCGGTCCAACTGCAGACCGCCGACGGCAAATCCAGCCTCAAGATTCTTCCCGCCGGTACCACGGTCGATTTCGTGAATCTGTTGAATTTCAGCGAAGTGCTGGGTGCCGTCGGAGTTTCCAAGGGCACCTACACCAGCGCAGTCATGACCCTGGAGTACAGCAATGCGCAAATCGTTTATGACGATGGCAGCGCGGATGGTGTGCTGCTGACGCCGTTGAATTCCAGCGGTCAGCCCGCCGGGCAGATCTCCGTCACCGCCACGCTCGATACCACCACGCCGTTTAAAATTGCTCTGAAGCAGTCCGCTGCGCTGGCCATCGTGTTCGACATGGGCGCGTCCAATCTGGTGAATCTGACCAACAAGACGGTCACGGTGACGCCACTGGTGGGCGCCAGCGCGACTCCGATCGATGGCAAGCAAGTGCGCCTGCGCGGTCCCATCATGGGAGTCAATGGCACCACTCTGGCCTTCACCAGCGGTGTAGAGCCCTTCGATGCAAATGTCATGAGCCAAGGCCAGCTGTCGGTCACACAAAGCGATCTGACCACCTATGAAATCAACGGTCAGCCGTCGTTGGGTTCGTCCGGCTTTTCGGGTCTGTCCGGTGTGGGCAGCGGCGCTTTGGCGGTGAGCTACGGCACCCTGACAGCCGCCGATACCATCACCGATACCACTGCGGCAGCCACCAGTTCCAGCAATGTGACCTTCACCGCGACCCAGGTGTTGGCGGGCAGCAGCGTGCAAAGCGCCGGAGTCGATCGCGTCACCGGCGTGGTGATGGCGCGCAGCGGCAACACCCTGAGCGTCGCGGACGCCACGTTGGTCGGCGCCGACGGTTCGGACTCCTTCATCCCCGGAGCCACGCTGATCACCGTGGGCCCGAACACGGTGGTCACGGCGTTCGGCCAGACCTCGGCGCAATTTTTCACGTCGCAGCAGGTGTCTGTCGGCGCGGTGATCGATGCGTTCGGTACCGCCACCGATACCACTGCCGGCACGGCCAGCTTCGACGCCAGCGGCGGCCGCATTCGCGTCGACTTAACCTCGGTTTCGGGCCTGGTGACTGCCGTGAGCACGGGTGCGCTGGAATTGAATCTGGGATTCCTCGGCGGCCGCTTAATTTCGGGATTCAATTTCGTCGGCAGCGGCTCGGCCCCGGCCCAGTACTTCGTCTCTGCCACCGCCTTGGATTTGACCAATACCACCGTTGGTGCGCCCGTGCAGTTTTCGGGATTCACCAGCCTCTTTGGCGCCGCGCCGCCGAATTTTACCGCAACGGCGCCGGCGGTGACTGTGGACCCGACCACCGGGATCGTGGAACCGTCCACCGAGACCCAGATCCAGTCCGGGAGCGGCACCGCGACCGGAACCTTACCCGATCCGACCATTGTTCCAGCGCAGTTGGTGATTGACTGGGGCAGCGGCACGCCGACGCCGTTCGTCAGTTTCAACAGTACATCGATGGACCTGGATGTGCACAACGCCAGCATTGGCCAGCGCCACAAGATCCAGATCGGCCCGCAGCTGATCGACGTGACGGGATTGTCCCAGGATCCGCAGATCTCGCCGAGCACATCAACCTCCGCGCAGCTGTTCTCGATCGGTCATGCGGTGAGTGCCACCGTGGAGAATTTCAATACCTATGCGGCATTCATTGCCCAATTGCAGGCGGAATTGAGCGGCAGCGTTCTGGCGACGGCGCTGAGCGCTTCGGGCAGCTACACCACTTCCAGCTTTGCGTTCTCCGCGACCAGTATTGCGCTGTTTTTGAATAACTGAGATTCTGCTCGGCTCCATGCTCACTCGCCGTGCTTTTTTTCGCGCGACCGGCCTGCTGGCGGCGCCCGCGATGTTGCCGCAATTGCTGCGGGCCGAGGCGGCGGCGCGAATGCCGGCCACCTACGCCTTCGTCGGCACCTACACGCCCAACGGCGGCGGCATCTACTTGTTTCGAATCGATGCCGAATCCGGCGCTCTGACGCAGCTGCAGGTTGCGGACGATATTCGCAATCCTTCGTGGTTGGCGCTCAATGCGACCAACACCCGCTTGTATGCCGTAAGCGAGATCGATACCTACAAGGGCACGCACACCGGCGCGGTTGTCGCGTATGCCATCGATCCGGATTCAATGCAGCTCAAACGCTTGGGCGCCGTAAGCTCCGGCGGCGCCGCCCCCGCGCACCTGAGCATTCATCCTTCGGGGAAATTCGTGTTCGTCGCCAATTACGGCGGCGGTTCGGTTGCGGTATTGCCGGTAGGCGCCGACGGCGCATTGGGAGAACCCACGGATGTTCGACCGAGCGTGGGCGCACATCATCATGGGCGCGCACTCGACGATCCTCCGGGGCAGTTTGCCAACAGCGATCATGACGGTGCGCACATGCACATGGTCGCGGCCGATCCGAGCGGTCAATTTGTCATTGCCAACGATGCGGGACTGGATTTGACGCTGATTTGGCGCTTGGACATGCAAAAGGGACTGCTGCTTCCGGCCGACGGGCCGGTGATTGCGGCGCCCGCAGGTTCTGCCCCGCGGCATTTTGTTTTTCACCCCAGCGGCCGCTTCATGTACAACCTCTACGAACATGACGCCAAAGTCGCGGTTTACGACTACGACGCATCGCGCGGCGCATTCAAGCTCAAGCAGCTGGCGTCGAGTCTGCCGCCCAAGTTCTCGGGCAGCAACCTCGCGGCAGAAATCATCATCAGCGCCGACGGCCGGTTTCTCTATGTTTCGAACCGCTTGCACAACGCCATCGCGGTTTTTGGCGTCGCCGCCGACGGCCAATTGAGAAATATTTCTGAAACATGGGCACACGCCGACTCGCCGCGCAGTCTGACGCTCGATCCCCGCGGGCAGTTTCTTTTCTCTTGCAATCAGAAAGGCGATTCGATCACTTCATTTCGCGTCAGTCCACTGAGCGGCGCACTGACATTCACCGGCCG
>JAXDQN010000475.1:0-6408 GCA_034667865.1 Gammaproteobacteria bacterium | reverse complement strand
CGACCTACGCGGCGTGCTGGCGCGTTGCGGCGTGCCGATGAAGCCCTGCTAGCGCACGCCGGGATACCAGTTCCAGCGGCCGGCGAGCGTCATCACGGCCGGCACCACGAAAGCGCGTATGACGGTGGCGTCCACCAGCACCGACACGCACAAACCCACGCCCATCATCTTCAGCACCGGCAAATCGGCGCCGATAAAGGCGCCGAACACCACGGCCATGATCAGGCCGGCACCGGTAATCACGGGTGCGACGGCAGCCAGGCCATCGATGGTGGCGCGATTGTTGTTGTGATCGACCAGGTATTCGCGTCGAATGCGAAACAATAGAAAAAGTTCGTAGTCCATCGACAGACCGAAGCTCAAGCAAAAAACCATCATTGGCACTTCCAGCGGAATGGCGGTGAAGGGCCTCTCCAGGCCGACCAGGCCATTGAGCCAACCCAGTTGAAACACAGCGACCACGGCGCCGATGCCCGCAGCGACCGCGAGCAAGTTGGTGATCACGGCTTTGATGGGCAGCAAAATTGAACGGAAGGCGATGAATAAGAACAGCAGCGTCGCGCCCACTACAAAGGCAAATATTCGCGGCAGGCTTTTGAACATGTAGCGGTTGAAATCGTTGTGCTCCGCGGGGCTGCCTCCGATTTTCAGTTCGAAGGGACCATCCGGCTGAATCGCTGCGACGTCGCGGGTCAGTCGTTCAATGTCTTTGACGGCCAGGCCGTTCGCCGGGGTGACCTCGAACAGGGCCGCGCGGCGATCCTTGCTCACATACAGCTCACCGATCGACGGATAGTCCTTAAGTGCCTTGTCCGGATCTTGATACAACATCGAATATTCGAACTCGCCTAAATCCTTGCGCAGCGAGAAGGGCGAGAGAACGGCGGCGACTCGTCGATCGGCGGCGAGCTTCTGCGCATAATCGAACAGCGCTTTGATATGTGCCGCGGCCAATATTGGCGACCCGTCGCGGGTCGTGACGATGACAAATACCGGAATCGAGGCATTGTCGTGGCGTACGGCGGTGAGGATTTCGGCGCCGATGCGCGCCTCGGTGGCGCGCGGCAGAAACCAGCGCTCATTGGTCACGCCGGCATTGGCCTTGAGCAGCGGCAGCGCCAACGCCAGCACGCATCCGGCCGAAACCAACAGCGTAGGCAGCGGATGACGCGTGATCCAGGCGCCGAGTCGCTGCCACTTTGCCGTGGAGTTCGCGCCGCGTAGGCGGCGAGGCGCCACCGGCCATCGGTCCAAATAGGGAGCCAACAACACCAGGCAGGCAGGCAGTAAGGTGAGCGCGGCCAACACCGACACACACACCACCATGGCGCCGCCGATTCCCGCGCATTGCGTTTCCAAAATCGGACTGAAGAGCAGTCCCAAAAATCCGACCATGACCGTGACGCCGGACCAAGCGATGGTCTGGCCGGCTTGCGCCACCGTCGAGGCCACGGTTTCGGCCACCGTCTCGTGCGGCGGATGCTCGCGAAAGTGCGTGACCATCAGCAGCGAGTAGTCGATGCCGATTGCCAGGCCGACCATGGTGACTACATTGCTCAGAAGATTCGACACCGGCACCAATTCGGCCAGCAAGAAAGCCAGCCCCAGTGACACCGTGGTGGTTGCCAGTCCCATGACGAACGGCAGTCCGGCGGCGACCAGCGTGCCGAACGCCACCATCAAGATCAGCAGCGTCAGCGGCAGGGCGCGCTTCTCGGCGTGATCGCCGCCTGAGGCGCTCCAGGCATTGACGTCATAGTCCGCCGCAGGTCCGCCGGTCACAGCGATACGGGCTGCGGGATCCAGCGCCAGCAATTCGCTGCGCAGCGGTTCGACGGCCTCGCGCACTACCGCGACGGCTTTTTGCACCGCTTCGTTGTCCGTGGCCGCCAGCCCCACGAGCAGCATGGTCACGTGGCCGTCCGTGGAGCGCATGCGCGCTTCGCGGCTGTCGGCGAAGCTGGCAACGCGACGCACTTCGCGCAGGCCGCCGAGCGCGGTGGCGGCGTGTTCGACCCACTTAAAGTACGGACCGGTATCGACTTGCAGAGCCGGCGCCGCCACCGCGATGACCAGAGGATCGATGTAGGGGTTCTGAAATTCGGTGCGCAGCAACTCGCTGGCCTCGGCCGACGGGCTGCCCTCGATGCCGCCGGCTCCGCCCACGGCCACTTGCGACAGTCGGTGAGAACCGACAGCACCCAGTGCGACACAAATCGCCCAGATGGCCAGAACTCGACGGGGGTGCAAGGCGACCCAGGTGCCTAGCTTGAAAAACCGCGGATCCATGGAAACTATTTCACTTTGATGACGAACCACAAACAGGCGTAAAATAGGATGATACGCGATTGAGCCGCTTCAGCCCTGCACCGTCTGCAATTATGCTAAACCCACAACAACTCGATTATCCCATCTGTGCCACGCAGCGTCCGTGGGATGCACGTTTGGCGCGCCGTTTGGTTGCGCCGCTCAAGGATACCTGGGTCACGCCGAATCATTTGACCACGGTCAGGCTGATGGTTGGGCTCGGTGCGGCGGCGGCTTTTACGCCCGGAACGTTTTTCTGGTCGAATATCGCGGCGCTGCTGATGGTGCTGTCAAATTTCTTGGACCACACCGACGGCGAACTGGCGCGTATGAGCGGCAAGATCAGTCGTTTTGGTCACCTGTATGATCTGGCCAGCGATGCCGCCGTGACCATTCTGGTGTTCATCGCCATGGGTATTGGCGTCGGTATGGCGGGTCTTGGAATGCTGGCCGGAACGGCGATCGCGGGGATTTTTTTCATGCGTCTGCGCATCGAAGAAAAAGTCGGAAAGTCCGGCACGCAGCAGGCATCCTTCGGCGGTTTCGAGACTGAAGACGTGCTGTATCTCATACCCCTGGGCACTTTGTGCAACGCTGTGGGCACGTTCCTGCCGGTGGCGGCCGTGTGCGCTCCGCTGTACCTGCTTTGGGTCACGATCGAATATCGACGCGTCGTTGCTGGCTAGGTTATGGCCGCGACCGATATTGGCAGCCTGTCGACACGACTGGCGTCGCTGGACATTCAGCAATTGCGCAGCCGCTACGCGGCGCAGGGCGCATTCTTAAGCCTCGATGAATTCCTGCCGCCCGAAATTACCGCATCGCTGATCGAGGCGGCGGCCCTCGTCGAGCCGTCCATCAACCGCAACTATCTGCCGGGACATAAACAGGGCGGTAGCGTCTCCCGTCACACCATCGACCAGCAAGCAGCGGTGATTGCGCAACTGTATCGTTCACCGGCTCTGTTGCAGTGGTTGGAGCAACTCACCGGCGAGAAACTGCAATTGTCGCCGGCCGATGATCCGCACGCCTACGCGCTGTATTTCTATACAAAGCCCGGCGATCATATTGGCTGGCACTACGACACTTCGTACTACGCCGGCCGTCGCTATACATTGCTCTTGGGTGTGATCGACCGATCCTCGTGCAGGCTGGATTACGAATTGCACACGCGCGAGCCGGGCGCCGCCGTGGTCCCCGGCTCGCTGCAGATTCCCGCCGGTGGGTTGGTGGTGTTTGACGGCGACAAGCTGCGTCATCGCATTACGCCGCTGGGTGAAGGCGAGATGCGCGTGTCTTTGACCTTCGAGTATGTGACTGATCCGAGAATGCATCCCTGGTGGCGCTTGATCTCCAACATGAAGGATGCTTTTGCCTATTTTGGATTTCGCCAGGTCTTTCAGCGACTGTTCCAGGGCCGGCACTAGTGTCTCGCGCGGCGACCTGGCTGTTGACCGTTGGCGTGCTGCTATTCGTCGGCGTGCTGGCGTCGCAGGGATTGCCTGTGGTGATGGCGACGCTGGCGCGCGCCGGATGGGGCTTGTTGCTGGTGGCCGCCTTTCATTTGGTCCCATTAGTCATAGATGCGGTCGCCATTGCCGTGCTGTTCAAGGCGCCGTTGGGACGCGCGTCGTTGCGCGAATCGTTGCTGACACGCTGGGCCGGCGAATCCGCCAACAGCCTCATGCCCGGCGGCCAGATCGGCGGTCCGGTGCTCATGGCCCGGCATTTGGCTCAACGCGGCATGCCCATGGAAGAGGCGGCGGCTGCGATCACAGTCAGCACCACGCTGCAAACCTTTGCGCAAATCGCTTTCGCCATCGTCGGCGTTTTATTGTTGGGGGCGCACGCCTCAGTCTCCGAGCACGCGCTGCGCACCTCGGCACTTGCCGCCAGCGCATTCTTGGCGGTGCAAGTCGGCGGATTCTTTCTGGTGCAGCGGCGCGGCTTTTTCAGCAAGCTCACTCGAACCATTACTCGATTCTCCAACAAGCGCGACTGGTCGCAGTGGGTCAATCAGGCGCAAGCCATCGATCTGGCTATCCAAGTGACTTATGGCCGCAGCGGCCCGGTGTTCGGAAGCTTCGTGTTGAGTTTGGTGGGTTGGTTTGTCGGCACCGGCGAGGTGTATCTGATTGCGCTGTTTCTCGGCACGCCGGTCAGCTGGCTCGACGCATTGCTGCTCGAGAGCCTGGGGCAGGCGATTCGCGGCGCCGGATTTGCGATTCCAGGCGCCTTGGGTGTGCAGGAGGGCGGCTACCTGCTGCTGGCGCCCATCGTCGGACTGCAGCCGGGCGCGGCCATTGCATTGTCGCTGGCCAAGCGAACCCGCGAATTGCTGCTGGGCCTGCCGGGACTGCTGTATTTGCGACTTTCCTCCCGTAATATTCCTGCCCGTTAAGCCATAGGTAAAAGATTTGATGCGCGCCATTATCCTTGCGGCCGGCCGCGGCCTGCGGTTGAAACAACCTGAAGATGAGCAGGTTCCCAAGTGTCTGTTGCGATTCGGCGGCATGAGCCTGTTGGAGCGCCACCTGCGCATGCTGAGAACCGCCGGCGTCACCGACATCGTGCTCGCTTTGGGGTTTCGCCACGAATTGGTCGAGGCCGAATTGGATCGATTGCAGTGGAACCCGCGCCCCGACGTCGTCATCAATGATCAATTCGAGCTCGGCAGCGTGCTGACGGTCCACACCGTTGCCGATGCCATGATCCGCGGCGGCGATGTGTTGCTGATGGATGCCGATGTCTTATACGACGAGCGCATCATGCGTGCGCTGGTAGCGGGTGCATCCCCGGTCAATCGCCTGCTCATCGACCGCGAATTCGAACCCGGCGACGAGCCGGTCAAGGTCTGCGTGCAGAACGGTGTGCCGATCGAGCTGCGCAAACAGCCCGATGCGAATCTTCAATACGACACCATCGGCGAATCGGTGGGGTTTTTTCGCTTCGATCAAGCCGCAGCGCGCCGCTTGACCGACTTGGTTGCAGGCTATGTGAACGGCGGCCGAGCCAACATGCCGCATGAGGAAGCGGTGCGCGATTTGGTGCGCGAGCGCAGCCAGGTGCTCGATGTCAGCGACGTCACGGGGTCGCCCTGGATCGAGATTGATTTTACGGTGGATGTGGAGCGCGCTACGCACGACGTACTGCCGCAACTGCAACCGCTCTCAGGAGGTGGAAAATGAGTTTATCGATGAAGCCGGGGCAAGCAGCGGCCAATGCTGCGCCCAAGCCGGCGCTGAGCCGCACTGCGAAATTACGTCAGATGCTGCACAGCGCGGAGCTGGAATTTCTGATGGAGGCTCACAACGGGCTGTCGGCACGCATCGTGCGCGAGGCCGGCTTCAAGGGCATCTGGGCATCAGGGCTGTCGATTTCCGCGCAGTTCGGCGTACGCGACAACAATGAAGCCAGCTGGACCCAGGTCGTGGAAGTGCTGGAGTTCATGGCAGACGCCAGCGATTTGCCGATCCTGTTGGACGGCGACACCGGCTACGGTAACTTCAACAACATGCGGCGTTTGGTGCGCAAGCTCGAACAGCGCGGCATCGCCGGCGTGTGCATCGAAGACAAGCAGTTTCCGAAGACCAATAGTTTCTTGAACGGTGAACGGCAGCCGCTGGCCGACGTCGAGGAATTCGTCGGCAAGATTGCCGCCGGCAAGGATACTCAACAAGACGCCAGCTTCTGCATCGTGGCCCGTGTCGAAGCGCTGATCGCCGGCTGGGGCATGGACGAGGCGCTGCGCCGGGCGGAGGCCTACCGACTGGCGGGAGCGGACGCGATTCTGATTCACAGCAAGCTGTCCAAACCGGATGAGATCGTCACCTTCGCGCGCGAATGGGCGCGGCGTTCGCCGCTGGTCATCGTGCCGACGCGTTACTACAGCACGCCGACGGATGTGTTTCGCGAAGCCGGCATCAGCACCGTCATCTGGGCCAATCACCTGGTGCGTGCCGCCGCCTCCGCGATGCAAAGCGTCGCCAAGGAGATTTTCCAAAGCCAGACGCTGGTACACGTGGAGGACCGCATCGTCTCGGTCAATGAGATCTTTCGCCTGCAGGACGCCGACGAATACTCCGCGGCGGAACGCATTTA
>JAXDQN010000474.1:0-5077 GCA_034667865.1 Gammaproteobacteria bacterium | reverse complement strand
TCGCGGTCGCGACCGCGTACGGAAATCCACTGTTTCGTGCCGCCGACAGGGATTTCGATCAGTTCCTCCACACCGCTTGGGGAAACAATCTTTCTGCCGTCGCGGATGATGGCAGTGACTTCGTTGCGGGTGTAAGTCTTCTCGCGCGCTTGCGCCATGCAGGCCATCAGCGACAGCAGCATAAGCGCGGCGGCACGAAGCAATTTGGCTGACATGATGCCCTCTTGAAAACTATTGCGGCCATAATAGCGGCTGGGGTGCACCAGCAATACACACAGCGGCCGCCAAAGTTGCGCGCCGTCGGAATGAGGAGTCGCCATGCAAGCAACCAAGACGCCCAGGATTCCAGGCCCCGACCATCCGATTGCCATCACCCGCAGTGGCGATCGTGTGTTGGTAAAAGTGGCGGGCCTCACGATCGTCGATACGCGCGCGGCACTGTTGTTGCAGGAGGCCAGCTATCCCGTGGTGTACTACCTGCCGCGCGAGGATGCCGACATGACACGGCTGACGAAAACCGAGCACAGCACCTACTGCCCCTACAAGGGCGACTGTTCTTATTACAGCATTCCAGCGGGGGGCGAGCGCTCCAACAATGCCGTCTGGACCTACGAATCGCCCTATCCGTCCGTAATTCAGATCAAAGATTACTTGGCCTTTTATCCAAATCGCGTCGACGCGATCGAAATCAATCAACCGCCTGCTCTGTAGCCATGATCGCAGAACCTAGACGATCTGGGCCGTCTCCCCATCGTCGGCGCAGCCAGCGATTCAAAGGCTCCGAGTAAATCTTGGCGACCCAGGCGCCGAGCAGTCCCGCGATGATGATCACCGCGAGAAATAGCGCGGGCACCGCGCCCAGGGGGTTGCCCGCCGCCACGAAGAGTCGAAACGCGGCAAAAACCGCGAACATGTGCGTCAGATAGATCTCGTAGCTGCAGCGCCCCAGGGTGAGTAGGGGATTGAGTACCGGCGAGCTTCGCCACCGAGTTTGCGCCGCTGCTGCGATGATCAGGCAAGTCGCCAAAGCGATGAGCGTCATATCCAGGCCGGTGTCTCGCAGGCCCCACGCGGTGGTCTGATGGGTAAAGCCCAGGCACAGGGCCAGCAACGCTGCTCCGAGTGTGCCAATGAGCCGCAGCGTAACTTTGGAAAGCTCGACTCGCGCGAGCGCTAAAGCGGTCAAGCAGCCAAACGCGATGGCGTCCATACCGCCGAGGTAGGAATATTCCTGCCACACTTCATTGTCATGCGCCCACAGCGTGCGGGCGAATGGTCCCAATACGACAAACACCAGCAACAGAGCCACCAACAGTTTGCGCCGCCCCAAAAGCCACACCAGCAGCGGGAAAAACAAGTAGAACATTTCCTCGACCGACAGCGACCACAGCACGTCCCAATTGCCGGGCAGATAACCACGCGAAGCTTCCAACACATTGATGTGCAAGCTCAGCGCTGCGAGCAGCGCGCGCCCCAGTCCGCCGGTCTTTTCGTCCACGACATAGTCGTGGAATCCCGCGGCGTGCAGCACGTTCAAGAGCGCCAACAGCAACAGCAGCAGGGGCGCAATCCGGGCAAAACGCAATTGGTAGAATTCGCGCACGCTGCGCGCCGAAAAAACGCTCCAACGCCGCAAAGTCGTCGAGGCGATGAGAAATCCGGAAACGACAAAGAATATCTGTACGCCGCGCTGGCCATTCCAGATCAGCGAGGCCATCAATTGCGACGGCAAGCCACGGGTATAAGGTATGTGCGCCAGAAACAAGCGCATGTTGACATGGTTCAACAACACAAAAAGAATCGCCAAGCTGCGCAGCAGATCGACACCATCGAGCCGACTCCAGCTGATGGCGACCTCGCTCGGATCAAAATCGCGGCGAGGTAGCGGATTGAGAATGCGGCGGGCGCTGGCAGAAGTCACGAGCGCAAGTTTACTGCGTTACACTCAGGGGCTCATGAGCAATTCAGGCGAAGTCCTACTGCAGGCGGCACAGCCGAACGATGCCGGCCTTCTCGCGAATCTGGTGCAGCTGTATGCCTATGACTTAAGCGAGGTGTACGAACTCTCGCCGGGCGCCGACGGCCGCTTTGCCTACGACAAACTGCCGCTGTATTGGTCGGACCCGGATAAACGCTTTCCGTTGTTGATCAGTCATGGCGGCGCACTGGCGGGCTTCGCTCTGGTCACGCGCGGTTCCCCAGCTTCCGACCATCCGCACGTACACGACGTCGCCGAGTTCTTTGTGCTGCGTCGTCACCGGCGTTTTGGCGTCGGCCGCCAAGCGGCGTTCCTGCTGTGGAATCGATTTCCCGGAACGTGGACGGTGCGAGTGTCCGTCGGCAACACCTCCGCTCTGTCCTTCTGGTCGCGCGCCATCACCGAGTACGCGGGAAATACCGCCACGGTGTCATCGCGGCCGAACCAGCCGCATGACTATAAAATCTATTTCTTCGAGAGCACGAACCATGATCGAGCATCAGCTAACCCTTAAGACCGCCGCCGGACAGATGAGCACCTTCATCTGTCATCCGGAGCGAGGCACGCATCCGGTCGTCATTTTTTACATGGACGCGCCGGGAATTCGCGAAGAACTGCGGGACATGTGCCGGCGGCTCGCGTCGGTGGGTTACTACGTCATGCTGCCCAATCTTTACTATCGTTCGAATGTCGAAGAGTTGGGTCAATACATCGGCCCCGAGTTCATCCACGTGCGCCAACGGGTGATGCAGCTCAAAGACTCCATCAACATTGGCATGGTGATGCAGGATACCGATGCGTTGGTGGCCCATGCGAACGCCGATGCGGTGGGCGCCGATGCCGCAGCGTCAAAAGGCCCAATGGGGAGCGTCGGCTACTGTATGAGCGGTCAATACGCCATCAGCGCCGCAGCCAGGTACCCGGATCGATTCAAAGCGGCTGCCTCTATCTACGGCGTTACCTTGGCCACCGACCGGCCCGACAGCGCACATTTGGCGGCGCGGCGCGCCACGGCTGAAATCTATATCGCTTTCGCGGAAAACGACAACTACGTTCCTCGCGAGACTGTCGCACCGCTGCGCGAATCGCTGCGTGAAGGCGGCGTGAATGCCGAAGTGGAAATCTATCCGGGCGTTGAGCATGGCTTCGCGTTTCCGCAACGTCCAATCTACAACCGGGCCGCAGCGGAACGTCATTGGGAACGGCTGTTCGCCTTGTTTCGCCGCAATCTCGATCCAATCACGTAGGGTTTCGAGCCGCTAACTGGTCGAAGGTGGCTTTCATCGTCATCACCCGGGCGATGTAAACATGCGCCTCGTGGTCGCCGCAGCGTTGTCCGTCCGTCAGCCGCAATCCGCGCCTCACATACGCCTCGCCCGCGCCGGCTCCGCATAGATGAATGAGTGCGGCAAGCGTCTGTTTCTGCGCCACGCTGGCCGACAATACGTGATGCTGCAGCAGCGCCAGCGTGACACTGCGGTCCAGATGAGCTGCCGTGAGTTCCACCGCATCACGCGGAATGACGCGGGCGTACAGACTGTTGAACCAGCACGAGCGCCAATCATTCCACGGGCCGTCTGCCACCACTTGATGATCGTGAATGCAAAATTTCCGCGCTTCCGCAAAAGTGCCGTCTGTAATCTGGTACATGCCGACGGCGCTCGATGCGGGCCGGTAAAGTCCGAAGGGCTGCGATGTCCACGACCAGCGCCAATAGGTACGCGCCACCGGATTTCCAGAACCCTCGACCTGCGCTATGGCGGCCAGCAAGTCGGGCGTCATGACGTTGGTCGAGTACTTGATGAACAGCGGTGAGTATCGGCGCCAGGTTTCGTTCGGAGTCTTGTTGAGAGTGCCGCTGACGGGGAAGAACAACTCGGACGGTTTGCGGGCGACCTGGTAAACCCCATTGGCGACGAGCCACAACAGCACTATCACGGCGACGCTGATGCCGACTTGGACCGTGCGCGACGAACGCCTAAATAGCCGCCACAGCCGGCGTCGCGCCTTGGCGCCGGGCAATAACCGGCGCAGACGCCAGCCGCGTGCTTTCGGTGTGCGGCGCTTGACCCGGGCGGTTGAACTCTTCGCCCTCAATCCTGCGCGCCGGCGCCCACCGCGACCCATGCTAGATCCGAATTCGAAACCGATTCTATTTTGAAGTTCCGCGCCGCTGCCGCCATGCGCGTCATTGTGCATGCAACTCCGGGGCGGTTCCAACGGTCCTATGGTCCAGACGACAAAGGCGGACACATGAGCATTCAAGACTGGATTCGAAAAGGCCGTGAAATAGGCGCCAGCGACCTGCACATCGAGGCGGATACGCCGCTGGTGGCACGGGTCAGAGGCAGCCTGGCTCCCATGGGCGCTGCAATACCCGGAGCCACGCTCACGTCGATGACTCGCGAGCTGCTTGGCGGCGAGGCTTGGGCGCAATTCTTGAATCGAGGCTCCGCGGATTTGTCGCGGACATTGGCGGGTGTGCGCTGCCGGCTGAATATTTTTCAAACAGTTCGCGGCGTGGCCATGGCTGTCCGCCTGTTGACGTCCTTTCAAAGCAGTCTGCGCTCCTGCAATCTGCATCCGGACCTCAGGAGACTGATCGAACCGAGAACCGGTTTGGTGGTGATTTCCGGACCCACGGGCAGCGGCAAGTCGACCACGATGGCGGCGCTGATCGAAGAAATAAACACCTCGAGCGCGCGCCACATCATTAGCGTTGAAAGCCCGATCGAGCATATTTTCACCAATCGCCGCTCCTTCATCCGGCAGCGCGAAGTACCGACGCATTCGCCGTCCTTCGAGCAGGCATTGGTGGACGCCTTGCGCGAAAACCCCGACGTGCTGGTCATCGGCGAGATGCGAACGCCGGAAGTCATGCGCCTCACGCTAAGTGCCGCCGAAACCGGGCACCTGGTGATTGCCACCATGCATTCGGCATCTTGCACCGAGGCGCTCAGCCGCATTTGCATGTCCTTTCCGGCGGACATCCAGGGCAGCATTCGCGCTCAACTGGCGGATTGTTTCGTCGGCATCGTGGCGCAGCGGTTGGATTTCTTGAGCGAGCAGAAGCTGCGCGTGCCGATTTGCGAAATCCTA
>JAXDQN010000473.1:0-3712 GCA_034667865.1 Gammaproteobacteria bacterium | reverse complement strand
CCCCTCGTGAGCTTATGGACGTAGCCTTAAAGACCTCAGTAGTGCCAGTGCTCCGCGAAAGTGGCTTCACGGGCACGTATCCTCACCTAAGGAGGGTGCACGTCACGCATGTCGATTTACTGACGTTCCAATTCGACGTCAACGGTGGTGGCTTCCAAATTGAGATATCTCGGTGCGGTATCGGAGGGACAACAACGCACTGGGGTAAGCACATTCCGGCGTCTAATGTCACGGCTTGGGACATTCACCCCAACCATCGTTTTCGCATAAAGCCTGGCGAAGGATCCGGCACCGACAGTTGGTTTCGATACGAGAGTGGCAGATTTGGCGAAGTTGCGAACCAGGTTCTTGCGAAACTGCCGGTCGCGCATGAATACTGGTCTCAGCGTGTCTAACCAACGGCTGGAGCGATCGCGGGTCGCGTCTTCGGCGAACCAAGGAGAGGATCGATGATTAGGATCAATTGCCTTCGTTTGACGCTGGTGAAGCCCCGCGTCGCTCAACCTCATCGTTAGAAAACAAGCCTAAACACGGAGGATTGCATGATCAAAACACGTAAGTTGATTTTTCTGGTTGCGGTGTGCGCAATGAGTACAGGTTGCGCCATAGCCCCAGCGACATTGAAGTCGATGAGCGCAGGGCAAATAGGTTGCGTTCCTGATGCTATTTCGGTAACAGCACCGACGGGGATAACTGGCGGTTTAATGTGGAACGCTACTTGTAGCGACAAAAAATATCTTTGTACTGCCATCTCCTCCGGAAAAACCTCCGATCAAGTGAGTTGTGCAGTCGCGGCCCAATAAGCATTGGCTCTAGGTATGCGCCGCCCCGCACCGCTCAACTGCGACGTTAGGATCCCACAGTGGAAGCGACACCATGATCCGATGTTCTAGCAAACTTGCTGGCCCCATTGCGCTATTTCTGTGCGGCATCTGCTTCGCGGAGACACCCGAAGAAATCCGGATCCGAGTGCTGACGCAAACCAAAGTGGTGTATACGACTGACCTCAAGGTGCCCGTTGCGGAATACAAGGGTGATGGGGATCCGATGACCCTAGAAATTGTAGACCTTGGAGATAGTGAACAAAGTCGCGTTTCGGACGACGGCGAAGTGATCTTCCTTTCCAAGGCGGATGCTGGTCGCAAACCGATCTTGGATCGACTCTTCAAACAGGCATTTGAGTTGCGCATCGCGCGTGCACTCGGTGGAACCTGACACGTGGTATATGGACTCCTTCCGCAAGTAAGAGCTTGCTCCATTTTGAATGGCGGCTCGGGTTTTGGGTATGGCCTGTGTCGCGACAAGCTCAGGGCGGTGCATCCTAACTATCGGTTTGAGCGATCGCGGGTCGCATCTCCGGTGAGCCGAGGAGTGGGTCGATGATCGGGATAAATCAGCTTCGTTTAACTTCGACGCAGCCTCGCGTCGCTCAACCTCATCGTTAGGCAACAAGTCGCACGTGGCTAAGGTATCTCTCAGAACCGCATCTATCTACTGCCTCGTAATCTGGGTTGCGGTGTGGTGTTTGTTCATGTTGATACGATTCTCGGGCTTCGACATACGTATCATTCCTGGTATCGGTCCAATCCTGCTCATGGCTTTAGTCGTCTCCATTATTGGTCCCGTCGTGGCGATTGGCATTGCCGGAATCTCAGTGATTCGGCGTCCTCGTGCTGCTCTAAACTGGTTAATCCTCGGCTGCGCTGTTGCCGCCGGCCTTGTCGTCGGCTTCATTTTCTCTACGACGAAGTGGCTATGATGTGCCTAACTGTAGCTGGGCCGGACGCGCGATCGTCTTCGTTGGAGCAAGGAGGAGAAACAATGTCGATAAACTGCCATAGCTCGGTATCGCGGGGATCGCGCGCCGTTCAGCAGCATCGTAAGATTCAACATGATACGAGTTACACTCTTCGCGTCCTTGGTGCTGTCGGAATCGCGAGTTTCAACGTCTTTTAACTGCTGGCATCGCGGTCGACGCGTGACGGGATACCCTTTCGTTCAGCCGCCAGTGAGCGCCGCGCGTAACGCCTTGATGTGATCTCCCGCGGCGGCCAACAGGCTCTTGCAGTCCTCGGCGGAGAGGCGCAGGCGAGTAAACGTAACTCCGGCGGCGACAGCCTCGTCCAGCATTTCGCGATGGAACACGCAGGCTTCGAGCGCCTTGGCAGCGACCAATACGTCGGTCAGCCCATCGGCCTCGCGCTCGTGATCCGCGAGGTTTTGGTTTCCCACAGCGGCGGCAATGTCGGCTGGAAACTTCCAGTGCCGCAAAATCGCCGCGGCGATACGCGGATGCCACTCTTCCACCATCTTCCGCCAGGCGTCACTGTCGGCGAACTCGGTCACTCTGCGCGGCTCGGAGACTGTGATGTAAAGATCACCGATGTTGTGCATGAGACCACACATCAGCGCCACATCGGGCTTGACGGTACCGCTCTCGCGTGCCAGCACATGGGCGATGGCAGCGACCAAAGCACCCTTTCGCCAGATTTCCCGGACGTAGGGACGCAGTGCCTCGCCTCCGCTGCCGAGCTGCATCTGCTGCAGCGAGAAGGAAACCGCCGAACAGCGCACCAGCTGCTGCCCGAGTTGAGTGATCGCGCGCTGCAAGTCCGTGATCGGCGCAGCAGTCGGATTCAGGAAAGCGGAGTTGGCAAGCTTCATGATGCGCGCTGCGAGTGCGGCGTCCGAGGCGATCACCTGTGCGATCTGTGAACGAGTCGCGTGCGGGTCGTCCAACGCCTTCTGCACCCGAAGTGCAATGTCGGGAAGGGATGGCAGGCGTACATCGCCCGCCGCTACCTCGATGGACAGCTTGCGAATTACGGCGTCTGGTTTCAGTTCGTGACTGGTCATCGTGCGGCTCGGTCCACTCAAGGGCTTTCCTCCATGGAAGCTCATCCACTAAAGCATCGGCTTGGTTTAGGCTTTCTTTAGGTTATCCGTCATGCTCGCACTTCAAAACTAAGCTAGGAGGCGAAGTAGAAATCGTTGGTCCTAACGGCCGGGTAACAGTCGCGATAAGCCAATTGAGACGTTAGTCGACCGTATTGCAATTCGGGCGCCTGATCGGCAATTCGTGCAGTCGGACGGCAGAATTAGGCGCTGGGTACAGGTTCCAGAGATGGAAAACCGGTATCTTCGGGTTATTCTATTGCCGGACGGTGAGACAGTTCACAACGCCTTTTTTGACCGCGGGTTCGTTCCATGAAAGTACGCTACTTCGCCGATACAGATACGTTGCTCATTGAGTTTCGGGCAGCTCCAGTCGCGGCGACACGCGATCTGGACGAGAACGCTATTCTTGACGTGGACGCTCAAGGCAATATCTGTTCTATCACCGTCGAGCATGCTTCCTCGCGTGCCGATGCGCCCCATTTCTCGTATGAGGAAGTCGCCGCCTAGCATTCGTGGAGCGATCGCGGGCCGCATCTTCGTTAGCCAGGGAGGAAAGGCAATTCCGATAAAGCGCCATAGGCCGGTGTCGCGGGGATCCCGCGCCGTTCGGCTCCATCGATAATGTGCCATGAACGCAGATACTGAACTGCGCATTGAGTTCTGGTACGAATTCGCCAGCACGTACTCCTACCCGGCGGCTATGCGTGTCGAGAAGGTCGCGGCGAGCCGTGGCGTCCGCGTTGCATGGCGCGTGTTTCTGCTTGGTCCGATTTTTGCGGCCGACGGATTGAACGACTCGCCGTTCAACATTTAC
>JAXDQN010000472.1:0-8354 GCA_034667865.1 Gammaproteobacteria bacterium | reverse complement strand
AAAGTGCCGATCAATGACAGCGGCACCGACAAGCTCGGAATGATGGTGGCGGGGATGTTGCGCAGGAACAGCCAGATCACCAACACCACCAGCACCACGGCCAACATCAACTCGAACTCCACATCATCGACCGAGGCGCGAATGGTGGTGGTGCGATCGGTGAGCAATGCGACGTCTACGCCGGATGGCATCTCCCCCTGCAATTGCGGCAGCAAGGCGTGAATGCGGTTGACCACATCGACCACATTGGCGCCGGGCTGGCGCTGCACATTGACGATGAGCGCGGGTGTGGAATTCATCCAGCCGCCGAGCTTGGAGTTCTCCGCGCCCGACACCAGCGTCGCGACATCCTTCAAGCGCACCGGCGCGCCATTTTTGTACGCGATGACCACCATGCCGTAGTCGTCGGCGTTTCTTATCTGATCGTTGGTGTTGACGGTGTAGGCGTTGGCAGGACCATCCAGGGTTCCCTTCGGACCGTTCTGATTGGCGTTGTTGATCGTGGTGCGCAGGTCATCGAGATTCAAGCCGTACGCCGCCAAAGCACGCGGATTGGCAATGACCCGCACGGCCGGCCGCTGGCCCCCGCTGATGCTGACCACACCCACGCCCTTGATCTGCGAGATCTTCTGCGCAATCCGCGTGTCCACCAAATCCTCGACCTCGGTCAGCGCCATGGTTTTGGAAGTGACTCCCAGAATCAGCACTGGCGCATCGGCAGGATTGACCTTTGCGTAGATTGGCGGCGCGGGCAAATCCTGCGGCAGCAGATTTTGTCCCGCGCTGATGGCTGCCTGAACTTCCTGCTCGGCCACATCGATCGCCAAAGACAGGTTGAAGGTCAACGTGATGACGGATGCGCCGGCCGAGCTGGTCGATGACATCTGATTCAGGCCGGGCATCTGTCCAAATTGCTTTTCGAGCGGCGCGGTAATCGCCGACGTAATCACCTCAGGACTGGCGCCGGGATAGAAAGTTTGGACTTGAATGGTCGGATACGCGACCTCCGGCAACGCCGACAGCGGCAATTGCACGTAGGCCATCACGCCCACGATCAAAATCGCCACCATCAGCAGCGTGGTAGCGACGGGGCGCAGAATGAAGATGCGTGAGGGGTTCACGTCATTGCGGCGGTTTGCCGCGTGGATGGCGGTGTTGGCCTGGGTTGGCGGGAGTGCCTGGAGTGGCCGGAGTGGTCGGATTGGCCGGCGGCGCTGCGGTGCCCGCGGCCTGTGCCTTCGGCAACTGAATGGCGGCGCCATCGCGCAGGCGGTCGCCGCCCTCCGTGACCACCACTTCGCCGGCGGTCAGCCCGGCAGTGACAGCCACGCGTTCGCCATCGACCACGCCCAGCGTCACCGGACGCACCGCGACAGTTTGCTTGGCGGTGTCGACCACATAGACGAAAGTCGTGGCAACGCCATTAGGCGCGCCTCTGCGCACCGCCGAATTGGGCATGATCACCTGGTTCGAAAGCACGTCTTGCAGCAGCGCAATATTCACGAATTGATTGGGGAACAGTGCCCCATCGGCATTCTCGAATTGCGCGCGCAGTTTCACGGTGCCGGTGGTGACGTCAATCGAATTGTCGACGGTGAGCACCTTGCCGTCGGCGATTTTCAGGCTATTGGTGCGGTCGAACGCCGCGACGGTAAGCGTGGCGCCGTCATGGACGCGCTTCATCAGCGGCGACACATTATCTTCGGGAACCGAGAAAATGACGGTGATCGGCTGGAGTTGATTGATGAGCACGATTCCGTTGGTGTCGCCGGGCGTGACATAGTTTCCCGAATCCACTTGCCGCAATCCGACTCTGCCCGTCACCGGCGCGGTGATGTGGGTGTAAACCAGATTGACCTTGGCGGTATTCACCTGCCCCTGGTCCGCTTCGATCGTTCCCGTGTATTGATCCACCAGCGCGCGCTGAGTGTCCAACTGCTGTTCGGCGATCGAGTCCTCTTTCACCAGTCCTTCATAGCGCACCATGTCCAGCCTGGCGTCCGCCAGCAACGCTTGATCGCGCTTTAAGCTGCCCTGCGCCTGCTGCAAAGCGGCTTCATAGGGCCGGGGATCGATCTGCGCCAACGAATCGCCCTGATGCACCATTTGTCCTTCGGTAAAGAACACCTTTTGCATCACGCCGGCGATCTGCGTACGCACGGTGACCGTCGCCAGCGGAGTGACGGTGCCGAGGGCGGGAATCTTCACGTCGATGTTGCCGTTGACGGCTGTAGCCACCCCAATGGCGACCGGGCCGTTTTGGCCGCCGCGTCCGCCGCGTCCAGGCGCCGCTACCGGCTGTTTGCCGTGAACATAGCGGATGAAAACCACCAGCAACACGACGACCACGACGATGCATAGCAGCGCAATCCAGTGCCTGACGATGAAGGACCGGGGCCCGCGCGGAGCGGCAGACGTTTGAGAATGTTCTTGTGCGTTTGTCACTTACCACCAAGTACGCGAGCCCGTGCGGCAATCACGGGACTATAAACAATTCCGATGAACACCACCTCATCTAGGCCAGGCTGGAGTAGTCGGTGTAACCCTTGGGTCCGGGAACATAGAAGGTTGCCATGTCAGGCGCGTTCAGCGCTGCGTTGCGGCGCTTTCCTTGTCAAATCCTCCGGCCAGAATGAAAGCTCCCTTGAAGCGCTCGCGCAGTCCTGTTTTTAAATCCATGGGCACCGGCGGAGCGCCCATGGCGGCATGATCGAGCACATGCATGTAGAGCAGGCCGATGTTCGAAAGTTCATCGGCGAGTGCAAAGTATTGTGAGCGCATGTCCGGATAGGGTCCCGTGCGATTGCGGGTCGAAGGGGTCGAAAAGCATGGAATCCTCAGTGGAACTGGGGTTTTAGGGTGTGCAGTATCGCACGCGCCGCCTCGATTCGCCGACTGGGTGCTAGAATTGGACACCGGTAAAGTTCGAGGAGGCTAGATGAAGCTGTTTTGTTCCGCGCTGGCTGCCGCCGCGCTCGTATTCGGGGGATCCATGTCGGTGCGCGCCGCCACGACGTGGACCGAAGGTGTCAATTATTTCGTTGTGCCGTCCCCACAGAAACCCGCTGTTCCTCCCGGCAAGGTGGAAGTCACCGAGGTGTTTTCCTATGCGTGTCCGGCGTGCAATGTGTTCGTGCCGACCATGCATACATTGAAAAAGTCCCTACCGGCGAATGTGGTGTTGAATTATGTGCCGGCGGCTTTTAACACGGCCGAAGATTGGCCCATGTTTCAAATGGCTTACTGTACCGCCCAGGTCCTCGGCGTTGAAGATAAGGCGCACGACGCCATGTACGACGCGGTGTGGAAGGGCGGCGATCTGAGCGTCACCGACGGATCCGGCAATCTCAAGAGTCACATGCCCACCATCGACGATGCCGCCAAGTTCTACAATCAGAAAACCGGCGTGGCGACCGATAAATTCCTGGCCACTTCCAAATCGATGACCGTGGACATGTGTGTGCGCAGGGATCAAGAGTTGGTTCGGGCGTACCGGATCGACCGCACGCCGACCATCGTGGTCAACGGCAAGTACACGCTGTACGTGCAATCGGCCGGGGGCATCGATCAGTTGATCGAACTGGTCAATTATCTGGTCGCGAAGGAATCCGGCGCGAAGTAGCTCAGAAGCTGCATTTGCCCAGGGATGCCGACGCGGCGGTTAACCACATGAAAAACCTGTTTCTCAACCATCCGCGGCTGTGGTGGTCCGTGGCGGTCGGCGCCGCGCTGTTTTGGTTTTTGCCGCAGCACTGGCCGATCCTGAGCCGGGTGCTGGTGTGCTGGAATGTCGGCGTCGCCCTATTTCTGGGCCTACTGTGCTTCTGGATGATCCGCTTGAATGCCGATCAAATCTGCAAGAAGTACATAGAAGAAGATGAATCCGGTCCCTTCATTCTCGTCGTCGTCGTGCTGGCCGCCATGCTGAGTCTGGTCGCCATCATCGAGCCGCTGGCCACCATCAAGCAGGTGACCGGTGCGGAGCGAATAGGGCACTTCGCGCTCGCGGCATTGACCCTGGTTAATTCGTGGCTGTTGGTGCCGCTGATGTTCACCACGCACTATGCCGACAAGTTCTACAGCGTCGGTGAAAAGGAGCGGCCACTGCGATTTCCGAATACCCCCATGCCGGTGTTCTGGGACTTCGCCTATTTTTCCTTCACTATCGCCGCGGCCTGCCAGACATCCGATGTGTCGACCACCAATGCCGCGATTCGCCGTACCGTGATCGCGCACACGCTGATCTCGTTTCTGTTCAATGCGACGATTTTGGGGTTTGCCATCAACGTCACCGCCGGACTGATTGGCGCCAACTAGGGGCCCTTGACGACCTGGCCGCCCTTCATCACGAAGGCGACCGATTGCAGCTTGGCGACATCGTCCAGCGGGTTTCCAGCCACGGCGATCAAGTCTCCGTACCGGCCCACCGCGATGGCGCCGACGTCGCCGGGGCGGCCCAACGCTTCGGCCGCATTCACGGTTGCAGCCTGGATGGCCTGCAGCGGAGTCATGCCCCATTTCACCATGGTGACGAACTGGCGCGCGTTGAAGCCATTCGGATACACGCCGCCATCGGTTCCAAAGACCATCTTCACGCCGGCTTTCACCGCGGCCTGAAATGTTTGCCGTTGCTTGAGGCCGATGACGCGTTCTTTCTCCAAGGATTCCTTGAACACACCGTTCTTCTCGCCTTCGGCAAGAATGTAATCGTCGTTGTAGATGTCCATGGAAAACCAGGTGCCATGCTGCTTGGCCAACGCAAATGCCTCGTCGTCGGCGAGGCTGGCATGTTCGATGGTATCGACGCCGGCGCGGATGGCGTCTTTGATGCCCGATGTACCATGCGCGTGCACGGCCACTCGCAGACCCAGCATGTGCGCTTCATCCACCAGTGCTTTCATTTCGAGCAGGGAGTATTGCTGGGCGCCGACGGTGTCGGTTTTCGACAGCACGCCGCCGGTGCCGCAGAACTTGATCACTTCGGCGCCATATTTGCGCAGTTTGCGCACCATGGCGCGAAGTTCTTCCGGACCATTGGCAATTGCGGCACTGGGCGCTTTGATCGAGGGCGGAAATTCCGTGCTATCGCAGTGGCCGCCGGTCGCGCCGATGGCGTAGGTGGCCGGGACGATGCGCGGGCCAGTGGTGATGCCTTGTTCGATGGCCTGTTTGATGGCCACGTCGTCGAAGTTGCCGGAACCCACATTCCGAACGGTGGTGAAGCCGGCATCGAGGGTCTTCCTGGCGTTAGCTACGCCGACGACCGTCCAAAAATTGTCGGTAAATTGCAGCGCCTGGTAGCCGCTATAGTGCGGATCGGCGGTCAGATGGGTGTGCATGTCGATCAAACCCGGCAGCAATGTCATGCCCGGCAGATCGATGCGTCGCGCGGTCGGCGGCACCGATCCTTGCGGCCCTACTGATGAAATGCGGCCGTCGGTCACCGTGATCTGCGGATGATCGACCATCTTGCCGGTGAGCACGTCGAGCATGCGATCGGCTGTGACCACCACCGTCTCCGCCTGGATGGCTCCCGCCAGACCGCAAGTCATCAGCATCAATGCGCAAGCGCGTCGAATCAGCATTCGTACATCCCCCTTATTCGGTGCGCAAACCTATCATAAGAAGGGCTCGGCTGGCTCTACCGGTTGCAATAGGACGGCGAGCCGCGGCGGTTCGGCGCCGCGGACTGCCGCGAACGCCACGATGTGTTCGAAAATATGCTGGACATAGCCGCGGGTCTCGTTGAAGGGGATGTTCTCGATCCAAACATCCGCATCCATGGAGCGCTGTGGAATCCACCGACTCACGGCGGCGGGCCCGGCATTGTATGCGGCAAACGTCAGGGTGAGCTGTTCGTGATAGCGATCCAGCAATTCGCGCAGGTATACGGCTCCCAGCGGCAACGCCACCGCCGGATCGAACAGGCTGTCGCGATTGGGAGCCGGTAGGTGCCAACGCCGCGCCACCGCGACCGCCGTACCCGGCTGCATCTGCATGACGCCGCGCGCGTCCGCATGCGACACGGCGTCCTTGCGGAACAGGCTTTCTTGGCGCATGACGGCCAGAATCCAGTCAGACGGAAGTTGCCCGAGCTTCGCGGCATCTTTGACGGCTTCCAAGTAGGGCCGCGGATAGCGCAATACCACATCGTCGAAGTCGCCCGACTGAGCCAGTGTGGCAATCGATTCCGCATACCATCCCCAGCTCGCTGCGAGATGCGCCCCCTGGATTTTCACGGCGGGTTCGGCATTTGCGAATACCACATTCCATTCGGCCGCAGCCTCGTCGGTCATGTCGCAATCGAACAACGCATGCGCACGCAGTAATCCCGCATCTGCCCGCAACGCCGTCTGCGCGGCAGCATCGTCGGGAGTCGATCGTTCATTGAGGTTGTAGGGTTGGTGCAGCCGGTCGGCGGCAAGATAGCCATAGTAGTCGCGCAAGTTGGCAACCTCCGAGAACAGCGGCGCAGCGGCAGACTCGCCGGACACGACCGCTACTGCACGGGCATGCCAGTAGCGCCAACGCGGCTGCTGCTTAAGGCTGGGCGGCATTTGCGCAATCCATGTCAGCGCCTTGGCGAAGTCGCCGTTCCACAGCGCGGCGCGGGCGCGCCACTCCTGCGCCAACGGATCGAGTTCATCCGCACTCAATTCTTCGAAAGCCTGCAACGCCCGCGGATTGCGATCGTAGGCAGCGCTTAGCGCAGCTGAGCGGCGCAGTTTGCCGCGCAGCGCCGGCGTCATATCAGGGCGAGCCAGCAATCGCGGCAACAAGTCAAAGGCGGTCGGCGAATCATTGCGTGCCAACTTGTCGAACCCCGCGGCCAGCCCGTCCGGATCGGCGGGTAACCCGGGATGGTTGGCCAATACACTCAAGGCCGCCTTCGGCGCTTCCAGCGAGTCAGACCAATTGAGCAGTACGGCGGCGCGGGCCACCGGCACGTCCGCGGCAAATTCGCGCGCCAAACGCCCATCGCCCGCGGCGAGGGCGCCGCGGGTGCGAGCCTCTGCCAGATCCGGCGTGATGACCTCCTGAGTTTTTAGCCACGCGAACACCGGGTTGCATTCCGATGGCTGCTTTTGCGGCAGTTGCCAGCGCAGCAGCGCCGCCTCGGCCAGCCCCGCGGTGTCGCCGGTCGTCAATCGACCCTGCAGTCGGTCGCAGATCAACTGCGGATCCGCCGCGTCCGCGCTGCGCGGCAGGAACCAGTCCCACCGGCGCCGTTGTGCCAGACTGGCCAGCCAATCGCGCCGCAGGGCGCGCGTCACCGGTTGAGCGCGGCGCGCCTGCAAGAATACGTCGATGCCGCTATCCAATGCATCGTCCGGATGTGCGGCGAGATCGCGTCTGAAGCGCGCCGCGATCAGGTAGTCATAAATCAAATACGCCTTGAGCGCGGCAGAGTCCGGCAGATCCGGTTGGTGGAGGCGGACTCGCTGCATTGCAGCCGTGAAGCTTTGACGTACGCCGTCTGCGTCCGTCTGCGCGCTCGAGATCGCGCCGGCGAGACACAGCAGCACGGCGCATCGCACCCTCAGCTTTGGTCGGATCGACATGACTGCATTATGGTGCTGAAATGGGCTTAGATGAAATCCAAGATCGTGGCGATCCTCGAGACGCGCACCGGCGCGCATCTGGCGGAAATGGTCGCCCGCCGTGGCGGCGTCGCCATGTCGGCGCCTGCGCTCGAGGAAATCCCCGACATCGAGCCGTCAGCCGTCGTGGCACTGCTCGAGCGATGGCGCGCCCGGCCATTTGATATCGTGATTTTTCAGACCGGCGTCGGCACAGCCGCTTTGTTTGCCGCGGCCGATTCCGCCGGCGCGACCGCTCAGCTGCTCACGCTGCTCGCTGCGGCGCAAACGGTGGTGCGCGGACCGAAGCCGACTGCCGCATTGAATTCGCGCGGCGTGCGCATCGATATCCGGGCGCCAACACCCTTTACCACGGAAACCGTGCTCGATGCCTTGGCGACGCTCGACCTCGCGCACCGCGCGGTGTTGGTGCAACGCTACGGGGCGGCCAATCAGAAATTAACGGACGCGTTGCGGGAGCGGGGAGCGGCTGTCGAGGAAATCGCAACCTATCGATGGGGGCTGCCGGCGGATCAGCAGCCGCTGCTGCGCTTGCTCGAGGCGTTGCAGGGCGACGCCGTCGACGCAGTGGTGTTCACCAGCGCGGTGCAAATTCACAATTTGGTCACGGTCGCCCGCAATCATGGCGGCGCGGAGGGTTTGTCGGCGTCGATGAATCGCCGGATCATCGCGTCGATCGGACCGGTATGCTCGGGCGCTTTGCGCCAGTACGGGATCATGCCGACCTTCGAGGCATCGCCGCCGAAACTGGGA
>JAXDQN010000471.1:0-5795 GCA_034667865.1 Gammaproteobacteria bacterium | reverse complement strand
TTTCGGCCGCCTGCAGCACAGGCAGCGTGGCTTCCGTCGCCTTGAGACGCGCCTGCGCACTGTCCGAGTCAAGCTCGGTCACTCGGCCGGCTTCGTAGCGCACTTGAGTTAGGCGCAGCGCTTCGCGCTCATTGTCCAAATTGTCATGCGCGACCGCGATTTGTCGCTGGGCGCCGCGCAGTTCGAAATAGTTGCGCGCAACTTCGGCAGCCACCGTGATCTGTGCATCCGCCAAGTTGGCCTGTTCGGCGCCAAGCTCAGCACGCGCTGCCGCGGCCTGGTGCCGGACATGTCCGAAAAGATCGATCTCCCAAGTGGCGTCAAAGCCGACGCTGCTGCTATCGATGTCGATCCGATCATTGGTGAATCCGGGCTCCTGCTCCTTGGCGCGCGAGTACGAACCGTCCAACTGCGCATGCGGGGCATAGTTGAACTGCGCCTGGCTGAAGGCCGCGCGCGCCGAATGCACCCGCGCAATCGCGACATGCAAGTCGAGATTGTCGGCCAGCGCGCGGGCCTCGAGGTCGGCAAGCACCGGATCGCCGAATTGCTCCCACCAAGCCGCATCGGGCTCTGCGGCGCTGAAATGGCCGTCGGCAATGTTGTGCGCTTCGTTCGCCGGAATCTCCGGGCGATGATAGGTCGGCCCGACGCAGGCGGCGAGCGCCGCCGCCAGCGACGCTGCCGCAAGCATCCGCATGAAATGTTTAACCATATTGGACTCTCTCGTCACTGTGTTTCGCCGGTCTGAATCAATGCACTGGATCCCGTGGCGGAGCGCCGCCTGGCCTCGACCAATTTGCGGATCACGAGGTAAAACACCGGCGTGAGCAGCAGTCCGAAGAAGGTCACGCCCAGCATTCCTGAGAACACCGCCACTCCCATGGCGCGGCGCATCTCAGCGCCCGCGCCATGCGAGATCACCAGCGGCACGACGCCCATGATGAAGGCGAGCGAGGTCATCAGAATCGGCCGCAACCTCAAGCGGCAGGCATCGAGCACCGCCTGCCAAATGCTCTCGCCCTGCAATTCACGATCGCGCGCAAACTCGACGATGAGAATGGCGTTTTTGCAGGCGAGTCCAACCAGCACGATGAGACCGATCTGGGTGAAGACATTGTTATCGCCGCCGAAGATGTGCACGCCGAGAATGGCACTCAGGAGGCACATCGGCACGATGAGGATTACCACCAGCGGCAGACTCACGCTCTCATACAAGGCACCCAACACGATGAACACCAGCAAGATCACCAACGGAAATACGTAGGCCGCGGTATCGCCGGCGAGAATCTGCTGATAAGTCAGCTCCGTCCACTCGAATTGCATGCTATTAGGCAACTCCTGGTGCACGACCTCCTCGATCGCCTGTTGTGCCTGCCCGCTGCTGTAGCCGGGCGCCGGGGCGCCATTGATGTCCGCCGACGCGTAGCCGTTGTAATGGGTTACCCGATCGGCGCCGGAAGTCTCGCGCACCGTGATGAAGCTATTGATGGGGATCATGTCGCCGCGTTGATTGCGCGTCTTGAGGCGACCGATATCCTCGGTACTCAAGCGAAAACCCGACTCTGCTTGTGCGTTGACCTGGTAGGTGCGGCCGAAGCGATTGAAGTCGTTGACGTAAAGCGTGCCCAGATACACCTGCATGGTGTCATTGAGGTCTTGCAGGTTGACGCCTGCGGCTTTGAGCTTTTCACGGTCCACGTCGACTTGAATTTGCGGAACGTTGGCCTGGAATCCTGAGAACAATCCGGTCAGTTCCGGGCGCTTGCGCGCCTTGTCCAAGATGTTCTGAGTCTGGCGATATAGTTCCTCAGGACCCAAATTGCCGCGGTCTTCGATTTGCATTTTGAAACCGCCGATCGTACCCAGTCCTTGAACGGGGGGCGGCGGGAAGACGGCGATGTAGGCTTCTTGGATCTGGCTGTATTTGGCCGATAGTGCGGCGGCGATGCCGCCGGCCGACTTGGCAGGATCGCGCCGTTCTTCAAAGGGCTTGAGCGGCGTGAATGCAATCCCCGCGTTGGTCGCATTGGTAAAGCCGTTGATCGACAGTCCTGGGAATGCCGGCGCGGATTCCACGCCGGGAGTGGCGAGTGCGATTGTGCTCATGCGCTTGATGACGGCCTCGCTGCGATCCAGGGTTGCGGCATCGGGAAGCTGTGCATAGGCCACCAGGTATTGCTTGTCTTGCGGCGGCACGAAGCCGGTCGGAGTGTGGCTGAACCCGAACCACGTCATAACGATGAGTCCGCCGTAGACGAACAAGGCGATCGCGCTCGATCGCAGCACCCGTCCCACCGCGCCTACGTAACCCGCGCTCGCGCGCGCAAAGAATCGATTGAACGGCGCGAAGAACCACCCCAAGCCGGCATTGAGCACGCGTGTGACGCGATCCGGCGCGGCGCCATGCGGTTTCAACAGCAGTGCCGCGAGCGCCGGCGACAGGGTCAGCGAATTGAATGCCGAAATGATGGTGCTAATGGCAATCGTGAGCGCGAACTGCTTGTAGAACTGCCCGGTCAAACCGCTGATGAACGCAGTCGGCACGAACACCGCACACAGCACCAGGGCAGTGGCGATGATCGGCCCGGTTACCTCCTTCATGGCCTGACGAGTCGCGTCGATGGGTGCAAGGCCGTCGTGAATATTGCGCTCGACGTTCTCCACGACCACGATCGCGTCGTCGACGACGATGCCGATGGCGAGCACCAAACCGAACAGTGACAAGGCATTCAGCCCGAAGCCCATCAGATGCATGATGCCAAACGTGCCAATCAGCGAGACCGGCACGGCGATCAGAGGAATGATCGAGGCCCGCCACGTCTGCAGAAAGATGATGACCACGATGACGACCAGGACGATGGCTTCGATCAAGGTGTGCACCACGGCATGGATCGAGCCGCGGACGAACACCGTGGGATCGTAGGCGACGTTGTAGTCGATGTCTTGCGGAAAGGTCTTTTTAAGCTCCGCCATCTTGGCGCGCACCGCGTCGGATACGGCGATGGCGTTGCTGCCGGGCCGCTGAAATATCGGGATCGCCACCGCGACGCGATTGTCGAGCATGGCGCGCAACGCGTAATTGTCGGATCCGAGCTCAACCCGCGCGACGTCGCGCAGGCGCACGATCTGCCCGGCGGCGCCGGTTTTGACGATGACGTTCTCGAAGTCCGTCTCATCGGTCAAGCGGCCTTTGGTGTTGATCGCGAGCTCAAAATTGGCGCCGTTCTCCATTGGCGGGGCGCCGAGTTGTCCGGCCGCGACTTGCACGTTTTGTTCGCGTATCGCATTCACGACATCGCCCGTCGTGAGGCCGCGCGCCGCCACCTTCTCCGGATCCAGCCAGACTCGCATCGAGTAGTCGCCGCCGCCGAAGCGCTGCACGTCGCCCACGCCATCGAGGCGCGCGAGTTCATCTTTGATTCGGAGGGAGACAAAGTTCGCAAGATACGTTTGATCGTAGCGGCCGTTCGGCGAGTAGACGAATACCGCCATGGTGATGTCGGGCGATGACTTGTTGGTCACCACGCCCAGTCTTTGCACCTCCGGAGGCAACTTCGGCAGCGCCTGGCTGACACGGTTCTGCACCTGGACCTGCGCCTTGTCGACATCGGTGCCGAGCTTGAAAGTAACGGTGAGAGTCATCACGCCGTCACTGGTCGCCTGGGAGTACTGATACAGCATGTCCTCGACGCCGTTGATCGCCTGCTCCAACGGCGAGGCGACGGTGTCCCCGATAACGGTCGGGTTTGCGCCCGGATAGGTCGCTTTAACCACGATGGTGGGCGGCACCACTTCCGGGTATTCGCTGATCGGGAGGCCGGGCAGGGCGATGAGCCCCCCCAGCAGGATCAGCGCGGAGAGCATTGCCGCGAAAATCGGGCGCTGAATAAAAAATCGCGAAATGTTCATCGTTTCACCAGTACCGGCTTTTCAACAGGCGGATTGATGATCGCAACCTGCGCCAATCCCGATCCGTTCGCCGTCATGCTGACTCGCGTCGCCTGCACCTTGGCGCCGGCCGCCGCGTGCTGCAGACCATTGACGACAATGATGTCGTGTGACTGCAGCCCCTCATCCACGACTCGCAATCCATCGATGCGCGAACCCAAAGTGACGGGGCGGTAATCGAGCGTGTTATCGGGCTTCAGAACCAGCACGAATTTCTTGCCGAGGTCGTTGCCTACGGCGCGCTCGTCGACCAGGACGGCCTGGTAGCTGTCATTCGCGACCAGCTTGATTCGCGCGAACAGTCCGGGCGTGAAGCGTCCGTCTTTGTTATCAAATACGGCTCGAACGCGAATCGTGCTGCTGCGCGCGTCGACTTGATTGTCGATGAAATCCAGCGTGCCTTGGTGTGGATAGCCTTGTTCCCCGACCAGCCCCATGAATACGGGGCTCGAGGCGGTACCGCGCGTGCCGTCAGTACCGTGGGTGCTGTCAGGACCGCGCCCGCCGTGACGATCGAGTCCCGTGAACTTCAGGAAGGTGGCCTCGTCGGTGTCGAAATAGGCGTAAATCGGATCGTCCGACACGACGGTCGTCAGCAAATCAGCGTTCGACACCAGATTACCCGTCGTGATGCGCGCGCGAGAAACATGGCCATCAATGGGCGAACGTACGTGGCTGTACTCGAGATTCAAACTTGCGGCATGCAGTTGTGCATTCAGCGAGCCAAGATCGCCGGCTGCCTGGGCCTGCGCCGATGTCAATTGTTCATATTCCTCGCGCGCAATCGCGTTCTGTGAAAAAAGACGTTCGGCGCGCGCACGGTCTGCGGTCGCAAAATCGAGCTTCGACTGCGAGCGTTTGATCTCGGCGTTCAAACGCTCGATCTCGATCTGGAAGGGCCGCGGGTCGATCTGAAACAGTACCTGCCCCTTACTGACCCTGGCGCCTTCCTTGAACTGCACATTGTCGATGAAACCGCTGACCCGCGGATGTACCTCGACGGTGTTGACAGCTTGCAGTTCGCCGGTGAGTTCTTCCCAATGGCGCAGGGGCTGTGAAATGACTTCCGCCACGCTCACTGTGGGCGGTGCAACAACGGATTCTGTATGCGCCTGCGAGTGGCTGCACGCCGCTGACACGGCGGCCAGAAGGATCGCCAAGACGCGGGTAGGTGTTTGAAGCGGCATTGCTTTTTCCTTGAATCTGAAGTTGACTCAGGGCCCTGCGAGGACGATGCTAAGGCTGTTAGTTACCGGTAAGTAACACTAGGTAAGTTACCGATCGGTAACGCCCGTGTCAAGTAGGAATTTAGACATGAAGGACGACAAAGCGCGCATAAGCGGCGGCAAGAAATCTGCGGAGCGGAAGGCTGGGCCGAATCCGGTGCCGACTATTGGCGCCAAGTCGCGCGTGCGTGACCGCATCTTTGATACCGCCTCCGATCTGTTTTATCGCCGCGGCATACATGGTGTGGGCGTCGATGCCATCGCCGCCGAAGCCGGGTCGAACAAAATGAGTTTCTATCGCAGCTTTGCCTCGAAAGATGCGCTGGTGACTGAGTATCTGCGCGAGCGAGAACGCGAGTTTTGGATCTGGTGGGACGAGGTCGTGGCGCGATATCCAAACAATCCGCGACGACAGATCGAGGCGCTTTTTGAGGAGCATATGATTGTCAAAGAAGAGAGTTGCCGAGGCTGCGCTCTCGGCAATGCGGCGGTGGAACTTTCCGAGGATGAGGATGAATCGGGCAAGCTCGTCCGGTCATACAAAGAAAGAGTTCGAAAGCGATTGCGCGCGCTGGCGCGCGCCACCGGTGCGCGCGATGCGGACAGCTTGGGCGATGC
>JAXDQN010000470.1:0-11448 GCA_034667865.1 Gammaproteobacteria bacterium | reverse complement strand
GCGCGCATCAAGGACCCCAGACATATCACGGCGGCGATAGCGAACCCGAGCATCTGCGCTCGATCAGCGGAGGTTGCGAACCAGACTGCCGCCATGAATGTGATGAGATCGGCGATCGGCGCGAGGACGGCGAGAGGGTCCACGCCACTTCTCGACTTTACATCTTCGCTCATGTTCGAGCGCTGCGCGAGATCCTCCGGTCGCGCGAGAAATCGGCGGATGGTCCTAATCATCGTGTGCAGGGAGGTCCAAAATCCCTCTCCGAAGGCCTGAGGTAAGGGTCGCCTTCCGGGGACGCGCTTCGATTTTAGCCATGATACCGAGTCGGTCGCGCGCGTGCGCGCTCAAGGCATCACTCGCGATCAAGTTGCGAGTCGAACTGCTTAAAAACCAATACGCTGGCGAGATGCGAATGTACGTTATTGTCACTTAGCGGGCACGTTTGTCTCAGTTGCTTTGCGACACACAGTTAGGCGCAGTCGTCCGCAATTTCAATGTCTCACACTGCCTTCGGCGAAAGGTGCGTCCAACTCGTTCGCGTTCGACCCATTCTTCGATGCGGAGATCGATGGCGGCATCCTTCAGATTCTGCGGCTGGCGGACGCGCCGAGTCGTGCAAAACGCCAACGCGTCGCGGTGACTGGAAGGATGCCCGGTCGCCCTATCCGCTCGCACGCGAGCAACAAGCTTTCTTGTTTCAAGAGTTGCCCGACCGCCTAGCACGCATGGCGCTCGTCAAGGTGAACAACACGGCTTGACGGGCGGCCGGCGTTTCGTTCGAGGATCGACTCCCGCAACCGCCTGGCTTCGGCGCAGGACCGGTTAGCGATGGAGGCGATAACTCATTGATCGAACAACTTCAAAACCTCTGTTTTTATCAATAGATTCAGCGACTTTGTAGAAGGTATCCGATCTTCTACGCCCCGGCAAGCCGCCCTACCCACGCTGGTTACGCGTAACTCTTCCGGGCAGGTCACTCCCGGGTCACTCCTGCCGAACCGAGACCGATCATGCCGGTTGTGAAGTTGCGCCAGGACGCGATTCGTGGCCTCTCCTATGTCGGCCGGCATGAGAAGCATCAGTGCATCTATTGGGAGACGCTCCGCTATTACGTCACCGCCATTACTTGCCGACGGGCCGCCATACCAACACCAACACGCGGATATTGGGGTCGGGTCGAGTCGGGTCAGCGCATCGACCGAACTCCTCTGCCGGCGGCCCCTGAAGGGTTGCCGACTTTGCTTAGAATTTGAGGGAGCCCATGCAGAGGCTAACCGCTAGCAGCCCCCGCCAAGATGTTGTATTTGACGGCCTCGGCGATAGGTCTCACCACGTTTCCCGGCCGCTTTTGTAGCGTGACGAAACCAAATATCGCCAGCCGATTTAGAGTGCGCGACAAATTGCTGCTCGCGCGACCTGTCTTCTGAGAAAGAGCAGCAATGGAATCTGGCTTTTGCTCAGCAATGATCTTGATGAGTTCCATATTTTTGTCGCTCAGCGTCTCGGCGAGCGATTTCATACTCGGGAACCAAATCTTCGGATCGCTTGACTTGGGCTTGTACTGACCTCGGGCAATGGCAATGGCTCGTGCCCGAACTTTTTCTTGCGGCATAATGCCAATCGTGATTACTTTCATGTCGTACCTCCGTCCTTCAGCATTCGATCCACAGCGACAAAGAAATCTTCGAGTAATTTTCCAGCATCCGTAAAATCGTAGACTTCTATGGTGCGTCCATCCGGATGTCAATGGTCATATTCAACCCGCCTGGGAGAAAACCGACCACCCTCCTTTGGGGCTGCATGGGCATTGTCGAAACCCAGAACCCGTTTCCCATATTTGTCATGCAACGTCAGTGAGTAGTCGATTCCGTGCGGCACCTGGGGCGAAGGGTCTCGTCTTCGAGCCTCTATCTTGACCCAATAGCCACGGCCCTGAACTATCACCTCCCCGTCCAAATCCAACAGGAAGTCCAACGAATCATGCTTAGTCATATCAGCCGCTGATACTACCAGAGTTGCGACTAGCGTGCCAATCGCTTGCGATCGGACGGAATATGATCCGTCAAGTAATTGCGCCGGCGGCCGCCAGTCCCGAGACTCTATTACACATCTGAACATCCAACGCAGGGCTTAGTGAGAACCTCAAATCAAGAATCGGTCAGTAGACGAGAATATCTCGCGGCTCGGCCAAACCGGACACAACGCCTCGATGACCGTCATCAAGTCATCCAAGGCTTCGAATGGATCACGGCTCGTAACCGCGGGCACGTAAGTTATACCGCCATCGGCGGCAAACGGTTGTCCGTTATCAGTAGGTACGCTCACTTGAGAATTTCCTCGAGCAACGCTTCGCGATTGAAGAGCCGGAAATACTCGCGTAACTCGTCCATCTTCAGCGCTTGCCGATTCGCCGCGATGAGGGCCTTGATATCCTCCAGGTCCTGCGTGCGGCGCGGATTGTTGACGAAGCCCTGGAGCTTCAACCCAATCAATCCCTCGGTGCTGACGACGCGCACTTCGCCGAAAGCAGTTTGGATCGCTGTGGCATGCTCAAGCAAGCCCCGCGCCGCGGGGCGGCTGGCGTAGATGAAGTCCACACGCTCATCACCGCGCAGGTAGTTGCCGGCATCGGCACTGCGATGCAGACACTGGTAGCCGATCGCAACTAACTCGCGATCGATGTCCTCGGCTTTTTCGGAGTCGGTGAGCAGGTCGATGTCCTGCGTGGCGCGGATCACCTTGTGAGACGCCAGGGCAAGCCCGCCAATCAACGCAAACCGCGCGTCCACCTTGCTCAAGCTGGCGATGACTTCTTCGAGCTGTCTGCCGAGACGGGAGGCTGCTGCCACTGACACTACCTGTTGTTGGTGCGCCCGAACGGATTCGATCCGCCGACCGTCGGTTTCGAGAAAGACCGCGTAATTTCGCGAAGAAATCGTCGGCCAAAAATCGCGAAAAATATCTTACAAATCAAATAGATGGTGCGCCCGGACGGATTCGAACCGCCGACACCCTGGTTCGAAGCCAGGTACTCTATCCAGCTGAGCTACGGGCGCCCGGCGCGCAGTCTACCGGTCGCAGGCCATTTCGGAAACTTAACAGCATCGTTACCTGACCGCCATTCGCGAACTCCCGCGCGTGAGTAGACTCTAATACCGGCTTAACCCGACCAATAGGGTATGCAGCAGTATGGTTTTTGGACGTTATTTCCTGCTTTTGAGCCTCGGGCTCAGCTCTTTGTCGTACGCAGTTCCCGCCCCGTTCGATTTGGCTGGGCCGGTGCTGGAGGTCAAGGTCACCCGGGCTGGGGTCACGCTCCCGGCCTCCAAAGTACCCAATCTGGCCCCCGGGGACCAAATCTGGATCAAGGCTGATTTACCCTCTACTCAATCCGCACACTATTTGATGGTGGCGGCCTTCTTGAGCGGCGCCACCAACCCGCCGCCCGAAAGCTGGTTCTTCCCCTGCAAACTGTGGACGGGCAAGTGCGCCGCCGAGGGATTGAAGGTCACGGTGCCTCAAGGCGCACAGCAAGTGCTGCTATTCATGGCGCCGCAAACCGGCGGAGACTTTCGCACCCTGGTGGGCGCGGTACGCGGACGGCCCGGTGCATTCGTGCGCACTTCTCAGGATTTGAACCAAGCGGCACTGGATCGATCGCGGCTTGAGCGATTTTTGTCCTCCATCCGGATCCTGAACCAAGGCGATCCGGCAAAACTGAAAGAAGCGGCGCCGCTGCTGGCTAGAAGTCTCGCCATCAAGGTGGACGACAAGTGCCTGGACCGAATCCCTGAACTGCAGGCGCCATGCCTGATGCAAGGACAAGAAGCGCTGATCCTGAACGACGGACACAGCACTTCCATCGTCGAAGCGCTGACTTCCGGTCCGGGCAGCGACCTCGCGATGGAAGCCAGTTACACGCCGCAATTGAGCTACGGCTACTACAGCCCGTACAACGCCTCGGTGCTGGACGTCGCGCGGATTTACGAATCGTTCCGCACGGCGCAATACCAATACATTCCCGCACTGGCCTCGCAGCGTGGCGACACGCTGCAACTGACGCTGAATACGGCGCCCTCCTTTCACAGCCCCATGTCCGTGCTCGTGATTGGCTTGCCGGCTGTCGAGAGTGCGCAACTGCCGCCGCTGCACGCGGTGGACCCGAAGGAAATCTATTGCGTGCGTCGTTCGACCTTGGTGCTGCCGGTGGATGGCGCACCGCTGGCATTCTCCACCGGCTATGCGCACGACTTGACCCTCAGCGTCACCGGTCGCGACGGCAAGACCATCGACCTCACCGCCATCGCCGATCCGGTGCAGGGCGGTTATGTGATCGACACCAGCGCCTTGGGAACCGCCGTGTTGGGCGACAGCGTGCACGCGTCGCTGAAGGGATTTTGGGGCTTCGATCCGTATGAAGGCCCAACCTTCCGGCTGATCAACGTGCACGCGAAGTCCTGGGAACTCGCCGCGGGCGATGAGGCGGCGCTCATTGTCGGACGCCAGGACACGGTGCACCTGCAGGCGGACAGCGTGAGCTGCGTCGATGCCATCATGTTGAAAGATCCGGCCGGCAAGGAATTGAAAGTGGATTGGAAGACCACACGCCCCGATGAGTTGGAAGTGAAATTGCCGCTGCAGGAATCATCACCGGGTGCGATGACCTTGCTGGTCAGACAGTATGGCGCGACCCAGCCGGAATCGGTTCTCATCCGCACCTTCGCCGACGCGGGCCGTTTCGACGGTTTCTCCATGCACGCCGGCGACATCATCGGCATCCTGAAGGGCAGCCGGCTCGATGAGGTTGTCAGTCTGTCGCTGAAAGGCGTGACATTCATTCCCGGCGAGTTGTCGACCAAGCACGGTGTCGATGAATTGCCAATGGTGGCGCAAGACCCGCAAGCCGTTGCGGCGCTGAAACCCGAGCATCTGATCGCCGCCAAAGTCACATTGCGCGACGGGCGCAGCTTCCCATTGTCGGGAAGCATCGATACGTCGCGGCCGGTAGCCACCATGATCGGCATGAGTGTGCAGGGCTCGTCGTCGAGCAGCACCAGCAACATTCAGCTCGTCGACCAGGGCGAACTGCCGCAGGATGCGTTACTGACATTTTCCTTGCGCTCGCAATCCCCGGTCAATTTTGGCCACGACGAGACCATCGAGGTCGCCACTGCGGATGAAGGATCGACCAGCACCTTGAGCTTCAGCAATGGGGGCATGATTTTGGAGAATGCCCAGATCGCAGTGGCCACTTTAAATCCCGCCAAGGCTTTCGGCGGCGCCGCATTTGGCCCTCTGCAGTTTCGCGTCGTCTCCAAAGGCGTCGCCGGTGATTGGCAACCGCTGGCAAATCTCGTCCGCCTGCCGACTCTCAAGGAACTGAAATGCCCTGCTACCCCTGAGCTGGCCTGCAAATTGTCGGGTCAAAATCTATTTCTGATCGATTCGATTTCAGGCGATGCGCAATTCACTCATGCGGTGAAAGTCCCCGACGGTTTCCTAGGAGCTGCACTGCCGGTGCCGCATCCCGCCGCTGGCACGTTGTTCGTGAAGTTGCGCGACAATCCTTCCGTGATCAATCCAACCACCATCGTGGCGCAGGAGATTCCCGCTTCTCCCGACGATTCTTCGCGCGCCGCTGCTCGTACCTCGGCATTGCGCGGCGAAAATCCGACCATCGGCGGCAATCCGAGTCCCTCACCCTGAGGACCTAGGGCTCCAATGCTGCGATCCGCGACCGGATAAAGCGGCGCTCCGGCTCCAACGTGGTGTGACGCAATGCAGTGACATAAGCCTCGCGGGCTTCCACGCGGCGCTCCAACTGCACCAGAAATCGGCCGCGAGCCGAATGCAGCAAATGATAGTCGGTCACCTGCCCGCGAGCCGCGAGCGAGTCCACCAAGTCGAGCGCCCGCGCAGGGCCGTCGACCATCGATACCGCCACCGCATGATTTAATTCGATCACCGGCGTCGGCGCCAATCGCAACAGCACTTCGTACAATCCCACGATCTGCGGCCAGTCGGTGTGGTCCGCGCTGGCGGCCCGCACATGCACCGCCGCAACCGCAGCTTGCACGCCATAGGGGCTGATGCGTCCGCGCATGGTCAATGATCGGTCCACTAGTTGCAGTCCCTCGTCAATCTTGCCGCGGTCCCACTGCGAGCGGTCCTGGTCCTTCAGCAGCACCAGATCGCCGGCATCGTCGACTCGGGCTGAACGCCGCGCATCGTGCAGCAACATCAACGCCAATAGCCCCAGTACCGCCGCGTTCTGCGGCAACAGAGCATCGAGCAAGCGCCCTAAGCGGATCGCTTCGGCGCATAGCTCCACGTCGATGAGATGCGCGCCGCTGGTTGCCGCGTAGCCTTCAGTAAAGACGCTGTATACCACCGCGAGCACTCCCTCGATGCGCTCATCGAGCACGTCGGCGCCCGGCGTCTCGTAGGGTATCCCGGCATCGCGAATCTTGCGCTTGGCTCGAACCAAGCGCTGCGCCATCGTCTCCTCGCCGACGATGAAGGCCCGCGCCACGGCTTGCGTGGACAATCCGCACACCGCCCGCAGGGTCAGCGCAATTTGCGCTTCAAGATTCAGCGCCGGATGGCAGCAGGTGAATATCAAGCGTAGCCGGTCATCGCCGAAGGCGTCTTCTTCGGCGGACTCAGCCGGCTCCCCAGCTGCGCCGGCGCATGACTCGCCGCCCGCCGCCTCGCGCTCGACAATTTTGGTGCGAAACAGGGCTTCGCGCCGTATCCGATCCACCGCCTTGTTGCGTCCGGTGCTGGTCAGCCACGCGCGCGGATTTTCCGGCAAGCCGCGGACGGGCCATTGTTCGAGCGCAGCCGCAAAGGCCTCTTGGCGTGCTTCCTCCGCCATATCGAAATCGCCGAGAAGTCGGATCAAAGTGGCCAGCACCCGACCCGCCTCTCGGCGGAATATTCCATCGATCACGGAATCCGTGATCGCAGCGTTCACCCCATCTTCCACACAGGCCGCACTTCGATGCTGCCCATTTTCGCGCTGGGAATGCGTGCCGCGATCGCAATTGCCTCGTCCAGGTTCTTGGCCTCGACCATGTAATAGCCGCCTAGCTGTTCACGCGTTTCGGCAAACGGGCCATCGGTGGTGGTGGTCTTGCCATTGCGCACCCGCACCGTTGAGGCTGTGGATGCCGGCTGCAACCGGTCTGCGGCCTTGAATTGGCCCGACTGCACGATGCCTTTGGTGAACTCGGTGTATTCGTCCATCAGGGTCTTCATGGCCGATTCACTCAGTTTTCCTTCTTCGGCTTCGCTGGCATAGATCAAGAGCAGGTAGTTCATCGTAGTTTCCTCAATGTTGTGGGCGCGATTCGCCGTTACCTAGTCGAACCGGCACGCTGCAGTTCGACATTGATGCAAACTATTTTTTCGCCATGGGACCAAGCAGCCGCACCCGCCTTGCTTTCGGACCGGCAGGCCCACAAAATAAGGAACCAACGGGGCGATGGCAGGGTCAAAATACACCACCGAATCAATGGTTTATTGATTTCTGGATCAGCGCTGGCGGCCCTTCGCCCTTGGCCGTAAGATCACTGGCTCTGTCTTACTCCACCATACAGATAAATAGAGGGTTCCCGATGAAGGTTTGGATACCGTTCGTACTCGTTGCTGCCGGCTTAGCCGCGCATACCCAGGCGTTGGCTGACTGCGTTTACCCGAAATCACCTGACGCGCCCCCGGACGGCGCCACGGCCACCAAGGAGCAAATGGTCGCGGCAGCTCAGGATAACAAGCGATACAACACTGACATGAATGCGTATTTGGCGTGCATCAAGCTCGAGATGGACGCATCCACGCCGAAGGATACCGCCAAGCTTTCGCCGGACGAGAAGAAAAAGGCCGCGGAACATCACAATGTGCTGGCGCAAAAGAACAATGCGGCCGTCGACGAATTACAGGCCGTGATCGGCCGCTTCAACGAGCAGTTGAAGATTTACAAGGCTAAGAACCAGTGAATGGACATGCGGCGGGTGACACCGCCGCAACCTTCGACATATGCAGGCTAGTACGCTCATTACGCCGCGTCTGGCCGAAGAGGCTATCTACTCTCGGCTGACGTGTCTGCCCATCGAATCACTGCCCCTCACGCAGTGTGTCGGCGGAACGTTGCGCGAGAATGTCTATGCGGAACGCGATCACCCGCCGTTCGACCGCGTGACCATGGATGGCATTGCGGTGGACAGCGAGGCGCTGCGCCGCGGCTTGAAAAGCTTTCGAATCCAGGGCCTGCAAGCCGCCGGCGCTGCACAACTGAAATTGAGCAGCTCCGATGACGCCATTGAAGTGATGACGGGCGCGATGTTGCCCTCCGGTTGCGACAGCGTCATCCCGATCGAGCAACTGCAAGTGGCGGCTGGCTTCGCCACCTTGACCGCCAACGCGGTGACGGCGCCCTATCACAACGTGCATCGACGCGGCAGCGATAGCCACCAAGGAAAACTGCTGCTCGAATCGGGCACGCTGCTGCGAGCCCCGGAAATTGCAGTGGCCGCATCGGCCGGGATGGCACGCGTGCGCGTCAGCAGTCAGCCGGCCATCATGGTGATTTCCACCGGCGATGAACTCATCGAACCCGGCGACCCGATCGCCGAATTTCAGGTGCGCCGCTCCAACGCCTATGCCGTGGCTGCGACATTGCGCAAGCGCGGTTTCCTGCGCATCGGCGATGATCACGTCATAGATGATGAAAACCTATTGCGCAAGCGCCTCGAACTGCACCTGACCACCCACGAGGTGCTGGTCTTGAGCGGTGGCGTGTCGATGGGAAAATTCGATCTGGTTCCCAAGGTGCTGATGCAATTGGGCGTGCAGGAAGTGTTTCATAACATTGCGCAACGACCGGGCAGACCCATGTGGTTCGGCGTCGGAGCGCACGGCCAAGCGGTGTTTGGCCTACCCGGCAATCCTGTCTCTACCTTGGTGTGCTTGATCCGTTACGTGATTCCCGCCATCGCCGAGGCGATGGGCACCAGGCGCACCGCGCCCGAACGCCTGGCCCTGGCTGCGCCTGTCAGCTTCAAGCCGCCGCTTGCGTACTTCTTGCCCGTCGTGATTGATCACGATGACTGGGGTCGCCCCTGGGCGAATCCGAAGGCGCCGAATGGATCGGGCGATTTCTTGAGCCTGGCCGGCACCGATGGTTTCGTCGAATTGCCGCCGGGACCTAACACCTACCCCAAGGGTTTCGTTACCGGCGTTTACCGCTGGTGACCCCGCGCCCGATGAATTCCAACATCCACGACATCCGCGGCGCCAGCCATCCGCTCGACAAGCTGGCGCGGCCGCTGCATGACCTGCGCATTTCAGTCATGGACCGCTGCAACTTCCGCTGTCCCTACTGCATGCCGAAGCAGCAGTTTCACGAGAATTATCAGTTCTTGAAGTCCAACGAGCGCCTGTCGTTCGATGAAATCGTGCGCCTGTCGAGATTGTTCGCCGGCCTTGGCGTCAAAAAACTGCGCCTCACCGGCGGTGAACCGCTATTGCGCAATAATCTCGCCGATCTGATCGGCGATTTGACCGGCATACCCGGCATCGAAGACATCGCGCTCACCACTAATGGTGTGTTGCTCGCCAGTCATGCCGTGGATCTGCGAGCGAACGGGCTGGAGCGCATCACCGTCAGCTTGGATACGCTCGACAAGGATATCTTCAAGCAATTGAGCGGCGGATTTGCGGCGCTCGACCAGGTATTGGGCGGAATCGACGCCGCCATCGCAGCGGGCCTGACGCCGGTCAAGATCAATGCAGTGATCGAACGCGGCGTCAATGATGAAGGCGCGCTGGATCTGATCGAACATTTTCGCGGCACGCCGGTGGTCGTGCGCTTCATCGAATTCATGGATGTCGGCAATCGCAATCACTGGCGACCTACCATGGTGGTGCCGTCGCGCGAGCTGGTCGAGCGCGTCAATGCGCGCTGGCCCATTCGGCCGGTTTCTCCCAATTACCGCGGCGAGGTGGCCGAGCGTTGGCGCTTCGAGGATGGCGCGGGTGAGATCGGATTCGTCTCATCCATCTCGCAGCCTTTTTGCGGCGCCTGCAGCCGGGCGCGCCTGTCCTCCGAAGGCAAGTTCTACACTTGTCTGTTCGCCACTCACGGCACGGACCTGCGGGCAGCGCTTCGCAATGGCGCCGACGACGCAGAACTGCTGCGCATCATTCGCACCGTGTGGACCGGCCGTACCGATCGTTACAGCGAGCTGCGCGAGGAACTGCGGAAAACTGACCAGGATGAGAAAAAAATCGAGATGTACTACATCGGTGGCTAGCTTATGAGTTTTACACACTTGGATGCCGATCAGCATCCGACCATGGTCGATGTCAGCGATAAAGCGCCGACCAAGCGCACCGCCACTGCTGAAGCGCGCGTGCATTTCCCGGCTGCGGTGGCCACGGCCCTGCGCGCCAGCGGCCTGCGCTCGCCCAAGGGGCCGGTATTCGACACCGCCATAGTGGCGGGCGTCATGGGCGCCAAGCGTACCCATGAGCTCATTCCTTTCTGTCACCCGCTCGGCATTGAGAACTGCAAGATCGCGATCGAGCTCGAAGGCGATTCCGCCGTCATCCGCTGTACCGTCACCGTGCATCATAAGACCGGGGTCGAGATGGAAGCACTGACCGGCGCCAGCATCGCAGCCCTGACGGTATACGACATGTGCAAAGCCCTCTCGCACGGCATCGTCATCGGCGACGTGCGCCTGCTGTCGAAGGACGGCGGCAAACGCAGTTACGCGGCGAACGACGCATCATGAATCAGCCATCGTCAGTTGCGCCGCTCTATGGATTGATTCTCGCCGGCGGATCCAGCTCGCGCATGCAGCGCGATAAGGCCGCGCTTCAGTACCAAGGTCAATCCCAACTCGACCGCAGCTTCGATTTGGCGCGTCGCTACGTGGAGCAGGTCTATGTGTCGGTGCGGGCTTCTCAAGCGGCCGAACCGACCCGTGCCCGCAGGCCGATGATCGTCGATTCCTTTTCCGGCGAAGGTCCCATCATCGGCATTCGCTCCGCGCTGGCGGCCCATCCTCAGGCCGCCTGGTTGGTGCTGGCTTGCGATTTGCCGTTCTTGTCGGACGGCGCCGTCGAGTATTTACTGCGGGCACGCGACCCTGCGAAATTTGCGACCGCATTCGCAAGCAGCTACGACGGCCTGCCCGAACCTCTGTGCGCGATTTGGGAGCCTGCCGCCGCGGCGGCACTCGGCGTTTACCAGGACAACGGCGGCATTTGCCCGCGCAAGTTCCTCAGTCGGCATGCGTCCAAGCTGCTCGAACCGTTTGACGCTCACGCGTTGGACAACATCAATACACCCGAAGAATATGCGCAAGCGACTGCCGAGCTTGCCTCGGTGACTCCCATGCAATTGAGAATTCAGTACTACGCCCTGATGCGCGAGCAAGCCGG
>JAXDQN010000469.1:0-3454 GCA_034667865.1 Gammaproteobacteria bacterium | reverse complement strand
CGCGGTCCAAACCGAGCACGGTGGCACGCGGAAAGAAGTTGAATTCCGAGGCCGAGGCCCAGGTATACGCACCCATCACACGACCTACGATGAGATCGCCGATGTCGAGCTTGGGTAATTCGATCTGCTCCTTGATCACATCGATGCTGTCGCAGGTCGGACCCGCAAGCACCGATGGATAGGTAGGACCGTCGGCGACCAAGGCTTCTACGGGATAGCGGGCATGATCGTACATCTGGCCGCTGTAGCTGCCATATAAGCCGTCATCCAGGTAATACCACCATTGACCATCGCGCAACGCGCGGCCCATCACCGAGGACACGGCAATCGCTGCGGGTGCGCAGATAAAGCGCCCGGGTTCCGCAATCGCGCGCACGCCGGTCGGCAGCGTCTGCAGCGCAGCGCGAATCGGCGCGCAAAATTCCTCGATCGGCAGACTGGGCTGCAAATAGTCGACCGGATAACCGCCGCCGATGTCCAGCAGGTTTGCCTCGTGCCCGTTCCGCGCTGCGCCCTGCAACAAGTCTCTGCACACGCCAATGGCATGCACGGTCATGGCTGGGTCGGCAGCCTGCGATCCGACGTGAAACGACAAGCCATCGATGGTGATGCGCAATTCGGCCGCCAGCGCAAACAGCTCGCCGACCATTTCCGGATCGCAACCGAACTTCCGCGATAAATCGACCACCGCGCCGGGACTGCGGAACGAGACGCGGATCAGCAGCGATGCGCGCGTACGAAACTTCACGAATTTGCGCAGTTCGTCCGGATTGTCGACGACGAAGCGGCTGACTCCGAAGGCCAGTGCGGTGCGAATATCGCTGTCGCGCTTGATGGGATGGGTGTGAATGCAGCGCTCGGCTGCAATTCCAAGGCGGCGCACCAATTCGACTTCGCCATTGGTGGCGAGGTCGAAATATGCGCCCTCGGCATTCAAGGTGTCGATGACCGAAGCATGCGGCAGCGGCTTCAGGGCATAGTGCAAATCCACTCCAGGCAGCGCCGCCGCCAGGCGGCGGTATTGCCGGCGCACCCGTTCGGCATCGATGATGAAAAGCGGCGAGCCATAGCGCGACACCAGGTGCTCGATGGCTTCGCGTGAGAACGGATCTAGAGCCGGGTCAAGCTCCTTGGGCTCATCGGCATGGGATCGCGGCGTGCTCGACACTCGGTGACAGACTCCTAACTGACGCTCAGCTCCAGAGAATCACCGCGCATGCCGCTGGCGCGTTGCAGGCGATCGAAAATGGCCGCCCAACGCTCTTCTGCCGGCAGGCTCTGCACGAATATGCGCACACAGCCGGTACGATCCAAGGTGCGCAAATGGTTGTACAGATTGTGGGCGTAGGTTTCCGGCTTCTTGCCGGCGTTGATCCAGGTCATGTGCCGCTGTGTCTGCAGCGGCGGGCGCATTGCCAGCACCGCCACCTTCTCTTCGCGCGCCACGATTTCGCCGGCCCGCACTTCCAAGTCATCGGAGGCCACGATTTCCAACGGAGTCGATGGCGCGTAGTGCACTTCGCGATCGCCCGGCGCCCGGGGGACGGGGCCGACCGCCGCCAGCGGGCCGACAACTTGCTCGAGCTGCGAGCGGGTGATGAAACCGGGCCGCAACAGGCGTGCCTGATTGTCGAGGCAGGAAACGATGGTCGACTCGAGACCGATGGGAGAGTCGCCGCCGTCGAGGATGATCTTCACGGCATCGCCCAGCTCATCGCGCACGTGTTCCGGCTTGGTGGGACTCAAGCGACCGTAGCGGTTCGCGGAAGGCGCCGCGATGCCGCCGCCGAACGCATTTAACAGTTGTTGCGCCATGGGGTGCGATGGAATCCGAATGCCGATGCTGTTCTGGCCGCCGGTTACGATGTCATTGACATTGTCCGCCTTGGGCAGAATCAGCGTCAGCGGGCCCGGCCAAAATTTGGCGGCCAACGCTTCCGCGACCGCAGGCATCTCGGAAACCCAGCGATGCAGATAGCGCGGATCGTCCAAATGCACGATCACCGGGTGATCGGGCGGCCGCCCTTTCACCTCGAATATCTTGCGCACGGCGGGGGGATTGGATGCATTCGCGCCCAGGCCATAGACGGTCTCGGTCGGAAACACCACCAATTCCCCGGCGCGCAAAGCCTCGACGGCTTGTTCGATTTCGGTCTGTGAAGCTCTTACCACGCGTCAATGATATCAAGACTGGGATGTGAACAAGGGTTGCTTGCGATTATTGCTGTGTCGCCGGAAGGATACATTGTAGGAACACTAAATCGAGCCAGCGGCCGAATTTGAATCCCACCTCGCGAAACTGTCCTACCTTGGTGAATCCGAGGCTCTCGTGCAGGTGTATCGACGCGCGGTTATCGGCGTCGATACCCGCGATCATGACGTGCTTGTGCATGGCGGCAGCGCGAGATTTGAGCTCCTCGAGCAGCGCGCGGCCGATTCCCTGACCGCGTCGATCGCTGCGCACATGAATGCTGTGTTCGACGCTGTGGCAATAGCAGGGCCACGCGCGGAATTCGCCGAAGCTGCCGAAACCGGTGATTCCGGAAGGGTCGCGGGCCACGATGAACGGAAAACCGCTGCCTTGCTTCGCGTCGAACCATTCGGCGCCGCGTTGCGCAGTGAATTCGGTGTCGGAAAATACCGCGGTCGAGTTGCGGATCACTTCATTGTAGATGGCCAGGATTTCGCCAAGATCCTGGCGTGTCGCAGCGGCAATACTCGGCATCAATTGAGGAAGGCCGGCGGCTTGGGCAGCGCATCGTAGTCCTTCAGGTCGTGCTGCACGATCAGGCGCCCGTTGGTATTCTTGAGTATGGTTTCGACCCGGGCCATCGACGCCAAAGTGTCGGCGCGATTGACGTTGAAAGTCGGCACCCGCTTGAAATCGCGGCTGGCGCGCTGGTGCCACAAATCCCCGGACAAAATGACGGTGCCGCTCTTGGCAAGCTTGAGCTTCAGCACTTGATGCCCGGGCGTGTGTCCGGGCGCGCGCAAAATCACCACACTGCCATCGCCGAACACATCGTAGTCGCCATCGATGGGCAGGTTTTTCGCCGTCTTGACCGCGCTCCAGGTCTCCGGCAGCACGCCTCCCGGAGGCGGCATGATCGATCCCGCCGCCAGCTCCGCGCTGTTCATCAGCCAGGTCGAATCAGGAAATTCGTTGGCGTTACCGGTGTGATCCCAATGCAGGTGGGAAAATGCGATGTACCTGATGTCCTTGGGCGCCAGCGACAGTGCCTGCAATTGCGCCACCAAGGTCGCGGCCACGACCACGTGTACTCCCGGAGCGACATTCGTGCCCTCGGACGGAGTCGCGAAGTGATCTCCCAACCCTAGGTCCCACAGCAAATCGCCCTTCGGGTGCCGAATTAAAAAGCACGGTGCAGCCACTTCGCCCGACTTGCCGTCGTACTCACCGGTGTCGGAAAAACCGCTCATATCCTGGAAAGTG
>JAXDQN010000468.1:0-3966 GCA_034667865.1 Gammaproteobacteria bacterium | reverse complement strand
GCGGCAAATCGTCATTGATGCGTGGATTGCGCACCTGCTCCATACCGCGCATTTCGCTCAAGACTTTTTCGGCCACCGTTTGCACCGAGGCGGGATCATCGCCCACCAGATAGAAGCCGACGTCGCGGCCGCCGCCGAAGTTTTGGTTATTGATGGATACCCGGCCATCGGCCACCTGCGCCAACTGCGGATTGATTTTTTGCTCCCAATCCTTTTGGCTGAGCTCGCGCTCATTGCGCGGTTTCAGGCTGACGAAGATGGTCGCCGTGCGGGTTGCATCGCCGCCGCCGCCGATGAGCTCGACGACATCGGTGACTTCCGGGGTGGCGCGTATCAGGGCCGTCGCGTTGGCCGACACCCGCTCGGTATCCTCCAGTGTGCCGCCCGGAGGCAGTTCAATATTGACGACCGAGGTGGAGAAGTCCTCGGCAGGCACGAAGGCCTTTGGTATGGCCGCCAATTCCATCACCGACAACACGAAAAACAAGGTGCCCGCCGCAATGGTCTTCCAGCGGTTCGCCACGCACCAACGCAGCAGCGCCAGGTAGCGCGTCATGATGGGTCCGTTGTCGTTGTGATGCGCCAAGGAATTCGGATGCAGCGAATAGGCTGCCAACACCGGCGTGATCAGGCGCGCCACCAACAAGGAAATGAACACCGCAACTGCTACGGTGAGACCGAACTGTTTGAAATATTGGCCGGGCACCCCGCTCATGAAACTCACCGGCAGGAATACGGCGATGATGGTGAATGAAGTGGCCACCACGGCAAGCCCGATTTCATCCGCTGCGTCGATGGCGGCCTGAAAGCCACTCTTGCCCATGCGCATGTGACGCACGATATTTTCGATCTCGACGATGGCATCGTCCACCAGCACACCGGCGACCAGTGACAAGCCCAGCAGCGTGATGCCGTTCAGCGTGAAACCCATCAGCTGCAAAAAGAAGAAGGTCGGAATGGCCGAGAGCGGGATCGCCAACGCGGATATCAATGTGGCCCGCCAGCTGCGCAAGAAGAACCACACCACCGCCACGGACAATAGCGATCCTTCGACCAATGCCTCCAGCGAAGAGTGGTAGGTCTTGATGGTGTGCGGCACCGTGGTGAAAATCGTCTGCAGGTGCAGATCGGGATTGGCTTGAATGATCTTGTCCAATTCCGCATCGACCGCCTTGGCGGTGCTGACCTCGGAGGCCCCTTTAGCCTTGAAAACCTGGAACGGCACGGCGCTGCGGCCGTTCCAACGCGCGGCACCGACCACTTCCTCGATGCCATCATGGACATCGGCAATCTCGCGCAGGCGCACGAAATTGCCGCCCGGAATAGAAATCCGCATGTCGGCCAATGCTTGGGCGGTCTTCGCGGAGCCCAATACGCGGATGGATTGCTCGCCGCCGCCGATTTGCGCCCGGCCGCCGGGCGCATCCACGTTCAGATCGCGAAGTTGCTCGTTCACCTGCACCGCTGTCAGGCCCCGTGCCTGCATGCGGCTGGGGTCGAGTTCAACGCGAATCTCGCGTGACACGCCACCCATGCGCTGCACCTGCGCCACCCCCACGATGCTTTGCAGCCGCTTGGTGATGGTGTTGTCGATGGTCCAACTCAACTGCTCGGGGGTCATGTTGCTCGTGGTGAGCGCGTAGATGGCGAACGCACCGCCGTCGACATTCATGCGCGCGACCTGCGGCTCCAGGATCGCCTGCGGTAGATCGGGCCGAACCTTCGCGACCGCGTCGCGCAGATCCGTCACGGCACGATCGATGGGAGTGCCGATCGTGAAATCGACATCGATGGTGACCAGTCCTTCGGTAATCACCGTCTCGATATGCCGCACATTGTTGACGCTGGAGACCGAGCCTTCGACCTTTTGCGCAATTTGCGTTTCCATTTCGGCCGGCGCAGCGCCGGGTTGCTGAATGGTTATTTCGACCAGCGGAAAGGCGATATCCGGTTGCAGATTGATCGGCAGGCGGGCGAAAGAAATCAAGCCCGCCAAAAACAGCAATACAAATAAAACGATGGGCGTGACGGGATGGCGAATCGCCCAGGCCGATATGTTTCTCATGACTGGCCCGGTAAAAATACCGGCTTGACCACATCACCTTCCTGCAAAAACGCGCCGGCGGTGGCCACCACCTTGTCGCGGCCGGCCACGCCATCGGCGATGGTCACGCCCGATTGAATCATGCCGGACACCCTTACCGCGCGGCGCTCGACTTTGTTTTCCGCGTTCACGATCAGCACATAGCTGCCGCGATCATCGGAGAGAATAGCCGTCTGCGGCAGCACCACGCGCTCCGCGTTGCTCACCGTCACCTCCGCGCGGGCAAAAGCGCCCGGGCGCAAATTAGCATCCGGCGCCAGCGCCACGCGAGCCATTCCCAAACGGGTGCTCGGATCGATGATGGCGCCCAACAGACGGATCTTGCCCACATACGTGGTCGCAGTGCCGGTCAGCTTGACGTTGACCTCCTGACCGACCTTCAACAGCGGCAGATCCTGCTCGGCGACCTGGCCGCGCATTTCCACTTCACCACCCTTGGAAAGCCGGAACATCGGTTCCGCGGCGCTCGCGGTCTGCCCCACTTCCACGTTGCGGGTCAGAATGATGCCGTCGTCAGGCGCCCGGATGTCTGCGCGTGCAAGCTTCGCTTTGGATTCATCCAATTGAGCCTGCGCGAACTTCACCTTGGCCGCGGCGGTCACACTGGCCGATTTGCGCCGCTGGGTTTCTTCCGCCGACAAGGCGCCCGACGCACCCACCGCCTGCGCGCGGCGATATTCGGCGACGGCCAAATCCTCCTCCGCCCTGGCTTGTTCAAGCGCGGCGTCGAGATTGGCGACTTGCGGTTCCAGCACCGACACATTCAGGTGCGCGAGAATCTGCCCGCGCTTCACATGATCGCCGGCTTCCACGAAGATGGCCGCCACGCGTCCGCCGTCGCCCTCGACCCCGATGGGCATGTCGTAACGGGCGCCGATGGTGCCGATGATGGCCACCGTGGTCGGCACTGTGCTGACGCCGATTTGGGTCACCGTCACCGTGGGTATGGCGCGACGCGGACCCGTATCGGCCTTCACGACCAGCACATTCTTCAGGCGCCAGGCGATCAGACTGACCAACACCACCGCGGCCACCGCCACCAGCCATACACCCGGATGACGCTTGTCGATCAGGGGTTTGAGCATTTCCTTGCTCAAGGTTTCTTGGTGCTCGCTCGAAGTAATGTTCATTGAATCACGCTCGTCCCTGTTGCGTTCGCAATTGCGGCCGGCAGCCTTTTTGCAACGCTCATTCTTTCGACCTATTCGACGGTGTGATCGATCACCAGATCAAGCACCCCGTCGCGACCCACTTCATACGCCACTTCGCCGTACAGATCCCCGGCGACCGGCAGCGGCTGGCCCTTGAAGGATACCCGCGCTGTAACCAGAACCCTTTTGCCTGCGGATAAGTTGCGCCCCGCCAGCATCGAATCGGCCGCTGTCAGTTGCACTTTCGTTCCCAACGCAGCCCCCGTCAGCCGTTTAACGGCCAGGGGCGGCCCGGCTTGATCAGGTTCGCGTGCGAATACAAACAATGCGGTATCAGCCTTGACCCGTGCCTTCAACGCCGGCGCGATGGTTATGTTGACAGTGGCCTGGGCACCTGCAGAGGTGCCGGCACTCGTGTTCGTCCCCTGCTGCGACGCACTCGTCCCTGCAGGCGCCGAGGGCAACCCAAGCTGTGCGATGCGGGCGTCCAACAGTTCTTCGATTTGCTGCGGCGGATGCAAGTCCTTCAGCGCCTGCCAACGGCTGCGGGCCAACTCCCGGTCGCCGCGCGCGGCTGCCGCGAATCCGCCATATAACAGTCCCTTGGGATTGTCGGGCGATAAGGCCAGGCTTTCTTCGAAGAGTGCGGAAGCTTCAGGCGGAATCTGCCCGCCGTCCTTCAACGTGATGGCTTCGCCCAAGCCCAGCGCG
>JAXDQN010000467.1:0-4545 GCA_034667865.1 Gammaproteobacteria bacterium | reverse complement strand
GTAGCGGCCGACGCCGCGAAAGAGACGAAACCCGCCGCGGCCGCTCCCGCTGCCGCCGCGCCTGCTGCTGCAACTGCTGCGCCTGCCGCGGCCAAGCCTGCGCCCAGCGCGAAGACAGATGCGCCGGCATCAGCAAAACCGGCAAGCGCACCTGAAAAGCCGGCCACCGCCGAGCAGAAATCCAGCGCCCCGGTCAGCGCGGCACCCCCGGACGCGGTGGACTTGGTGGTGCTCGGCGCCGGCGTTGGCGGTTACACGGCTGCGTTTCGTGCCGCGGACCTGGGACTGAAAGTCACGCTGATTGAACGCTGGCCCATGCTGGGCGGTGTGTGCTTGAACGTCGGCTGCATTCCGTCCAAGGCGCTGCTGCACGCCGCCAAGGTCATTGAAGATGCGGCCGACATGGGCGCCAATGGCATCACCTTCGGCGAGCCGCAAGTGGATCGCGATCGCTTACGGGCCTGGAAGAATAAAGTGACCACGCGCCTGACCAATGGCCTGAACATGCTCGCCAAGCAGCGCAAGGTCGTGGTGGTGCGCGGCGAAGCCAAATTCACCGGCCCCTACGCGCTGGATGTGAATACCCCCGACGGACCGCGGCGCATCGAGTTCAAACAATGCATCATCGCCGCCGGATCGGAAGTGGCGCGCCTGCCGGGGTTGCCCGATGATCCGCGAGTGATCGACTCGACCGGTGCGCTGGAATTGCCGGCGGACTGCAAACGCCTGCTGGTCATCGGCGGCGGCATCATCGGTTTGGAGATGGCCTGCGTATACGACGCACTGGGCGTGAAGGTCAGCGTCGTAGAACTGAGCGATAGCCTGATGCCCGGCACCGACAAGGATCTGGTGCGGCCGTTGCAGAAACGCATCGAAAAGCGCTATGAGCGCATCCTGCTAAACACCAAGGTCGCCAAACTCGAGGTGCTGCCCGAAGGCTTGCGCGCCACGTTCGAAGGACCGGAGAACACCGAACCGCAGCTCTTCGATCGAGTGTTGGTCGCTGTGGGACGTGCTGCCAACGGCAACACCATCAATGCAGCCGCGGCCGGCGTTGAAGTCAGTCCGCGCGGCATCATCGGCGTCAACAAACAAATGCGCACCAACGTGCCGCATATCTTTGCCATCGGCGACATCGCGGGGGCGCCCATGCTGGCGCACAAGGCGTCGCATGAAGGCAAGGTGGCGGCCGAGGTTGCTGCAGGTCACAAATCCTCGTTCGACGCGCGTTGCATACCGTCGGTGGCCTACACCGATCCTGAGATTGCTTGGGTGGGCGTGAATGAGACCGAGGCCAAGGCGCGCGCTATCGAATACGGCGTAGGCAAGTTTCCGTGGGCCGCGAGCGGCCGATCGCTGGCCATCAACCGCGACGAGGGCTTCACCAAGATTCTGTTCGACAAGGAAACGCACCGCGTAATCGGTGCCGGCATCGTGGGCACGAATGCCGGTGAATTGATGGGTGAACTCGGGCTGGCTATCGAAATGGGTGCGGATGCCAGCGATGTGGGCCTGACCATTCATCCGCATCCGACCTTGTCGGAGACGGTGGCCTTCTCGGCAGAGGCTTTTGAGGGAACCTTGACCGATTTGTACATGCCAAAGCGCTCGTAAGTCATGCGCCCCTCAATCGTCTGCATGATTCTGCTGCTTGCCGCCGCGCTGCCCAGCGCTCGGGCGGACGATGCCTGCACCGACTTCAAATGGGATGTCTCGAAGGAGCGCGCCCTGTTTGCCGCCGCTGCGACGCCGCTAAAGGCCGGTACGGATGCCAAGACAGCGCCGACGCTGGTGCCGGATAAGCTGTACCAGCTGCAACTCGCGTCGCAGGCGAGCGTGAATTTTGTGCCCGAGCCGGGTCGCAAGTTGCGCGCCGCGTCGGATCACGGCGGCATTGCCACATTGAAGTTGCCCGCCAGCGGCTCCTATCGCATCGCATTGGATATGCCGCTGTGGATTGACGTGGTGGCGAACGCCACGCTGGTGCCGGCCAAAGACTTTCAGAGCCAGCGCGATTGTAAGCCGCCGCATAAAATCGTCGAATTCGATCTGGCCGTCGATCAGCCTCTGGTGCTGCAGCTGAGCAACTCTGCCGCAGATTCGGTTCGATTGACGATTATCGCGTCCCCGCCCAGAAAATTCTGAAATAGCGGAGCGGTCAGGTTCCGCCGGCGGAAGGTGTCCCGATGCAGTCCTTCAAAAAGGCGCTGCGGTCGGCGCCGATGAGTTTCTTGCTCTTGGCTTCTTTTAGGCACGCCGTGCGCTTGGCGTGCTTGGCGGCATCTTCGCTACCGGCCGCAGCCACGGTCGCCGTTTCCGGGGCCTTGGGGGGCACCGGCTGGCTGGCGATTCCGACTAGGCTGAGGCACACAGCGCCGGCCGCGAATGCAAGACGCATGGGCAAATCCTCGACAATCCGGGCGGATAAGAGCGAGTCGATAGCGTAGCGGCTGCGATTGCGCGCGCCGATGAAGGGCGCATGAAGCTTGCTTAACGATTCGTCCGATTAGCCCGCGCCAGGCGCTCGCGCGCGAGACTTAAGTACTGCGTCTCATCCGGCGCGCGACCGGCTCGCTGCGCCTGCCAAAGCGCCTCGCCGAGCGCTTCCATGAGCGCGTGCTCAGCCTGGTGCGCATCGCCTTGCGATGCCAGCAACTGGCGTTGCAGTTCGCGCACTCCCGGCGGGCGGTCGATGGAGACTTGTTCGCGTACCGCCAAATGCAGTCCCATATGTAAAAACGGATTTTCGGCGGGGCTGGCGACAGCGGCGTCGAAGTCTTCGGCCTTTTGCGCGTCGGCCACCAGCGCCTGATATTCAGGATGGGCCTCGATGACATCGGCAATCAGCGCTTCAAGCGGCGTCAGCGGCGCGTGCGCGACGCGCTTGGCCCAGGCATCGGCGTAGCTGCGCCGAAGCTGTTCGCGGGAATGGGAGTTGAAAATGGTCATGCACGCGTCTTACGGCGGTATTCGCACAAGTCCACGATGATACAGGTGGGGCAGGCGGGAATTCTCGCCTTGCAAACATAGCGCCCGTGCAGGATGAGCCAGTGATGGGCATCTTTGAGAAATTCCGGCGGCACGAATTTCAACAGCTTGTCCTCGACTCCGCGCACGGTTTTTGCCGGGGCCAGTCCGGTGCGATTGGCGACGCGAAAAATATGCGTATCCACCGCCATCGTGGACTGGCCGAATGCCGTATTCAATATGACGTTGGCGGTTTTGCGGCCGACTCCGGGTAGCTGTTCCAGTTCCTCTCGGGTGGTCGGTACCTGTCCGCCATGGCGTTCCAACAGCAGCGCACAAGTGGCGATGATGTTCTTGGCCTTGCCGTTGTACAGGCCGATGGATTTGATGAAGGTCGACAGGCCCTTGACGCCCAACGCCAGGATGGCCTGCGGCGTGTTGGCTTCGCGGAACAACCCGGCCGTGGCCTTGTTGACGCCCTTGTCCGTGGCCTGCGCCGAGAGAATCACCGCCACCAGCAACTCGAACGGCGATGTGTAGATGAGTTCGGTGCGCGGCGTTGGATTGGCGGCGCGCAGCCGCTCGAAGATGGCGCGTCGCTTGGCCGCGTTCATGACGGTGCGCGACGGGTCGCCAGCTGCTTTTTGGCATCCAGTTCGCGCTGCCGCTGCGCTGCCTGTTCAATGACTCGCGCGCTGTGCTGCCTATAGCGTTCGCGATTGATGCTGGGCTGAATGGCGTTCGGCGCCGGGTGCGGTTTCATCTCGATACAGTCGACCGGGCAGGGCGGCAGGCATAACTCGCAGCCGGTGCAGCGCTCGGCAATGACCGTGTGCATGAATTTCTGCGCGCCGACGATGGCATCGACCGGGCAAGGCGCCAAACACCGGGCGCAGCCGATGCAGCGGGACTCATCGATCCAAGCCACGGTCAGTGGGCCCTCGATTCCATTGGCGGGGTTCAGTGCCAGCGGCGGCCGATGCAACAGGTGCGCGAGCGACTCGATGGTTGCGGCGCCGCCCGGGGGACACTGGTTGATCGGCGCCTCGCCGGCGGCGATGGCCCCGGCATAGGGCAGGCAGCCTGCATATCCACAGCGTGTGCACTGTGTCTGCGGCAGCAACGCGTCGATGCGCGCCACAAGATCGGACGCGATCTCGTGGCTCATGTCATTTGATGCGCATGCCGGGCGCTGCTCCGCTGTCCGGCGACAATACGAAGATGTCGCTGCCGCCGGGGCCCGCGGCCAGCATCATTCCTTCCGAGATGCCAAAGCGCATCTTGCGAGGCTCGAGATTGGCCACCACCACGATCAGCCGCCCCACCAAAGTGGCGGGCTCATAGGCGGCACGAATGCCGGCGAAAATCTGTCGTTGACCTAAGTCGCCTACATCCAGCGTCAACTTCAGCAGTTTGTCTGCTCCGGTGACCAATTCAGCGTTCAAGATCTTGGCCACGCGCAAATCGACCCTCAGAAAGTCATCGATGGAAATCAAATTGCCTTCGACCGCCGCGGCGGCGGCCAGTGTCGCGGTGTCAGAAGCTTTGTTGGCGCTGCTGGCGGCCGGCGCGGCGGCG
>JAXDQN010000466.1:0-4891 GCA_034667865.1 Gammaproteobacteria bacterium | reverse complement strand
CGGGCCGGTTGCCGCGACGTTCCCGCGTAGCGCGACAAGGCCATGATCGAAATCAAAACGCCGATCATTCTGCAGCCCGGACCCGCGGCGCTTACCGACGGCGTGCGCGCGCTGCATTCGCACATCGCCGCATGGGTCGCGCGCGGTCAGGCGGTCAGCAGCTTGAGCGCTTCACGATAGTTTTCGCTGGTTCGCGCCAGGATATCCGGCGGCAGGGGCGGAGCCGGCGGCTTCTTGTTCCAGTGCAGGGATTCCAGATAGTCGCGCACGAATTGCTTGTCGAAACTCGGCGGGCTGATTCCCAGCTTGTACGAACTCATGGGCCAGAAACGCGATGAATCCGGCGTCAGCACTTCGTCGATGAGGTACAGGCGGCCCGACTTATCGACACCGAACTCGAATTTGGTGTCGGCGATGATGATGTTGCGCGCGCGCGCATGTTCTGCCGCAAAGCCGTAGATTTGCAGGGCGACGCGCCGCACCTCATCGGCAAGATCTCGGCCGATCAACTTTACGATGGCATCGAAGTCGATGTTCTCGTCGTGATGGCCGGCGGGGGCCTTGGAGGCCGGCGTAAAGATCGGCTGCGGCAGCTGTTGCGCCATCTGCAAACCGCCGGGCAAAGGTAGGCCGCATACCGAGCCGTGCTGCTTGTAATCCTTGTAGCCTGAACCGATCAAATAACCACGCACCACCGCTTCCAATGGCAGCGCCGTCAATTTTTTCACCACCATCGCGCGGCCGGCCAATTGAACGCGCTCTGCGGCATCGGTGACGACGTCATCGACTTGCACGTCGGATAAATGATTGGCCGCCATGTGACGGGTTTTGGCAAACCAAAACAGCGAGATTTGCGTAAGCACTTGGCCCTTGAAGGGGATCGGGTCCGGCAGCACCACGTCGAATGCGGAGAGGCGATCGGTCGCGACGATGAGCAGGTGCTCGGCGTCGACGTCGTAGATATCCCGTACCTTTCCTTGATGGATTTTCTTCAGCCCGCGGATTCGGGACTCAAAAAGCGGTGGCGAATGCGGGTACTGTTCCATGCGTGAGGCTGCGCGACTGCTACCATTGAAGGTCGGCGATTGTGGCGGGATGAGGCGGATAGGTCAACGCGAATGGCATGGCAAGGCGTGTTTTTTGGGGCTTTAATCGGCCTTTTGCTCACCAAGACGGCATTGGGAGCGGTCATTGGGGCCCTGATCGGCTATATGCTCGATCCGCGTGCGCGTGGCCAGTCAGGCGCCGCCGGCACGACCTCGGTGGCCGCGGAATTCTTTCGCACCACGTTCGAAATCATGGGCTACGTCGCCAAATCCGACGGCCGGGTGTCCGAGGCGGAAATCGATGCGGCGCGCCGGCTCATGCAGCAATTCAATTTGAGCCCCGCCGATGTGAATGCGGCGATCGCATGCTTCGGTGTCGGCAAGGCCGCGGGGTATGATGCTGAACTCAGCGTCGAGCGGCTGCGCGAAGCCTGCGGGCTGCGGCACGACCTGCTGCGCACCTTCGTCGAGCTGCAGCTGCGCGTAGCGCTGGATGGCAATGGCCTGTCGCCGCCGGCACGCACGATATTGACGCGCGTTGCCGAGCGCTTGGGACTGTCGGGCCTGGAGTTCGCCTACATGGAGGCGGCGGTCAGAGCGCAGCAGACACGCGGCAGGTCCGCCGGCCCCCGGCCTGGGGCCGGCAGCAGTTCTTTGGCGGAATGCTACGCGGAACTCGAGGTGGATGCCGCCACCAGCGACCCGGAAGTCACCAAGGCCTATCGGCGCCAAATGAGCCGCCACCACCCTGATAAACTCGTCGCCAACGGCCTACCGGAGTCAATGGCACAAATGGCAAAAGAGAAAACCCAACGCATTCAAGAAGCCTACGAAAGCATCCGCGTAGCGCGCGGCATGCGTTGACGCCATGAGCATAATCATCGCGCCATCGATTCTGTCCGCTGATTTCGCTCGATTGGGCGATGAAGTAAACGCCGTTCTCGAGGCGGGCGCCGATTGGATCCATTTCGATGTGATGGACAATCACTACGTGCCCAACCTGACCATAGGGCCCCTGGTCTGCGAGGCGCTGCGCAAGGCGAAAATCACGGCGCCCATCGACGTGCACCTGATGGTCACGCCGGTGGATCCGCTGGTGACGGAGTTTGCGAAAGCGGGCGCCACCAACATCAGCTTTCACCCTGAAGCCACGCAGCACGTCGACCGCACCATTCAGCATATTCGCGCCTGCGGCTGCAAGCCCGGAATGGTTTTCAATCCGGCGACGCCGCTCAATTGGCTGGATTACGTGATCGACAAGATCGACGTCATTTTATTGATGTCGGTGAATCCGGGATTCGGCGGTCAACAATTCATTCCCGAAGTGTTGGGGAAGCTGACCGAGGCGCGTGCGCGAATTGCCGCAAGCGGCCGGGATATTCGCTTGGAAATCGACGGCGGCGTGAAGATCGATAATGCAGCGAAAATCGCCAAAGCAGGCGCGGATACTTTCGTCGCGGGCTCGGCGATCTTTGGCAGCAAGGACTACGCGGGCACCATCAAGTCGATGCGCGCGCAAATCGAATCGGTCCGATAGGACTCGGTCCGATAGGACATGGGCCGCCCCTAAGGGCGCGGCTTATTCCTCGTCCTCGTCGTCCTCATCGTCGTCGTCCTCATCGTGCTGTTCGACGCGTTTGGCGGGCGCCGCGCCGGCACCGGCTTTGACGGGAACGATCAAGGGACGTGTCTTTACCTTGGGACGCGCGTTGAAGACCACGATGGTCTTACCCGTAGCGCGCAACAGACCCTGTTCTTCCAACACCTTTAGGACGCGGCCCGCCATTTCGCGCGAGCAGCCGACGAGGCGCGAAAGCTCCTGGCGGCTGACCTTGATTTGCATGCCCTCGGGATGGGTCATGGCATCCGGCTCGCCGCACAGATCCATGATGGCGTGGGCCACACGGCCTGTGACGTCGACGAAGGCCAGGTCGCCGAGTTTACGATTGGTGCGATCGAGACGGGTCGCCAACTGAGTGGCTAATTCGAAAATCAGCCCCGGACTTTCCGCCGCAATCTGCCGGAAGCGCGGATAGGTCATTTCAGCGAGTTCAGATTGCTGACGGGTGCGTACCCAGGCGCTGCGGGTGGGCTGCTCATAGAAGAGGCCCATCTCACCGAAGAACTGTCCCTTGTTCAGATAGGCCAGGACCATTTCATTGCCATCCTCGTCCTCGATCATGACTTCGACCGAGCCGGAGATGATGTAGTAGAGAATGTCCGGCAGATCGCCGGCGTGAATGATCACGGTCTTGGAAGGGACTGTCCGGATACGGCAGTAGCTCAAGAAACGATTGATCGCTGGGATATCGCTTAAGGCTTTTGCCCCTTCTTCAATGTTCACTCCCGTGGTTCTTCGTCTGTGAAACGCCTGTAGGCGCCTCTTTTATTACATAAGTACCGGAATCGCAAGCACTAATGCTACACGCCGGCCCTTCATCTAGATCCAATACGAGCCGCGCGTCATCAGCCGAGAGGTGGCGCGCATCGCGAGCGATACGGGAATCGGCAGCGCCTGACCCCCCAGCGATGAGGCCTTTTCCCCGTGCCGCATCTCGTCATGCGTCATCTGTTCAAGTATGGCGCGGCTGCGCAAATCCTGCGGACTCAAGCGTCCCAAATGGTCGCGCAGGTGCGCCTCCACCTGGCGTTCAGTCTCGGCGACGAACCCCAAGCTGGCGCGATCGCCCAGCAGGCCGGCCACCGCGCCGATGGCATACGAGCCGAAATACCACAGCGGGTTAAGAACACTGGGTCTGCCCCGCAATTCCGCCAGGCGCTGCTCGCACCAGGCCAAATGATCCGTTTCTTCGGCGGCTGCCTGATTCATGGCTGATTTCACGATCGGGTCGCGGGCCGTGAGGGCTTGGCCTTGGTACAGCGCTTGGGCCGCAACCTCGCCTGCGTGGTTGACCCGCATGAGCCGGGCGGAGTTGCTGCGCTCTGGCGGTGGCAGCTCGTCGGCGGCCGGTGCCGACGGTAGGGGTCGCGCGGCCCTTGCGGGGACGGTTAACACCTTGATTACCTTATCTATTTCGCCTACCAAGCGGTCTGCGAAGCCAAAATCGCGGCTCTCCATCGACACATTATATAATAGCTATTGGTCGCGGTGGCGGGGCTGGCATCTGCGCGCGCTGTTCTGTACACTTTCGCGCCTCGTTTCCGACCCGAATCATTTGAGTATTTCCATGTACACCGTATTTTCCAAGCCTGAAGAGACGCGCGGCGACTGGTATCTAGTCGACGCGGCGGGCAAGACTCTGGGCCGTCTGGCCTCTGAGATTGCGCATCGCCTGAAGGGCAAGCACAAGCCGAACTATGCCCCGCATCAGGATCTTGGCGATCACATCGTGGTGATCAACGCGGCCACCGTGAAGGTCACGGGGGCGAAGCTGACCGACAAGTTCTACCACCAGCACACCGGCTATGTAGGTAACTTGAAGACCATTTCGTTGGGCAAGCTGCTGGACGAACACCCGGAACGCGCGATTGAATTCGCGGTGAAGGGCATGCTGCCGAAGGGCCCGCTGGGCCGCCGCATGTATAAGAAGCTGCACGTTTTCGGCGGCAAAGATCATCCCCATCAAGCACAGCAGCCTAAAGCGCTGGAAATTTAAGAATTCGCAGGACCATCAATGGCAAACACCGCCAATAACGCCTTTTACGGCACCGGCCGACGCAAAACTTCGAGCGCACGCGTATACCTGCGTACCGGCTCGGGAAAAGTTGTCATCAACGGTCGAACGCTGGAAGAATTCTTCGGCCGTGAGACGGGCCGCATGATCGTGCAGCAGCCGTTCGGCGCCGTTCAGTTGGACGGCAAATTCGATGTCGAAGCTCACGTC
>JAXDQN010000465.1:0-7049 GCA_034667865.1 Gammaproteobacteria bacterium | reverse complement strand
CCGTCGAAGCGGCAATTCTGCGGCCGCAATTCCGGCAAACGCTCGCGCGCGCGCAGCGTTTTTATCTCCGACAACGTGAAGTCTTCCGTGAACCAGCCCGTCATCGACTCGCCGTCGATCACTTGAGTGCGGCGCCGCGACGCAAACTGCGGATGGCGCTCAACATCGGTGGTGCCGCCGATCTCGTTCTCGTGCCGTGCGATCAAAACCCCATCGCGCGTCATGACAAGATCAGGCTCGATGTAGTCCGCACCTTCATCGATGGCTAGGCGATAGGATTCGAGTGTGTGCTCTGGCCGCTCACCGCTGGCGCCGCGATGCGCAATTACAATAATTTCCGACAAAAGCCACCCCGCTGGTCCGTGGCGCATTCTAGCGCACACGGACAAGACTTAAGCGACAGACGCAGCCTAGCGCGGCGGCGCTAGGATGACGTCATTCGGATCGCTGGCAGACATGGGGCGCAACGTGCCGGGAACCCATAGATCGGGCTCCCGCTGTAGGTGTGCGCCCCAATCCGCGCGAAGCGATGTAGGCTGAGCTGCAAAGGCGGCCCCGATGGCAAAAATAGCGGCGGCGGCGACCGCGGCCCTGCGACGATGCATATCGTTGTGTCCGACTACGCGAGGCGTGGCGGCTGGGTGGGCGGCAGGTCAAATGCCAAACGCGGCGGCTGGGTGGGCGGCAGGTCAAATGCCGCTCGGGCCGGCTGCGCAGTGATCATGCTGCCCGCGTTGGCCAAGGCACCAATTGCAAGCGCAACGGCCAATCCGATTAGACTCTTCTTCATGGTAATTTCTCCAGCGGAACGTTGAGATGAGGGGTAGGAACGGAGCCCAACGAGTGGGCTCACTAGGTAAAGCGACAAATGCGCCGTTTCACCCTCACGCTGGCTCAACGATGTATGCTTAGGAGAAAGCCCGACGTGCGTTTGGGGGACGCTGACGCAGGCACTTTTTGTTGGTTGTTGCGAGAAGATACGATGCAGGTCCCCGCGAATTTCACACAGCTGCTGACGGAGTGGCGGTCCGGACACCCGCAGGCCCTCGAGCGTTTAACTCCGCTGGTCTACGACGAGCTCCGACGGCTGGCCCGCAGTTACATGCGCGCCGAACGCGGCAGTCATACCCTGCAAGCCACTGCTGTGGTGCACGAAGCGTTCATGCGGCTGGTGCAGGCAAACGTCACGCTGCAAGACCGCGCCCACTTTTTTGCCTTGGCCTCGCGCCTGATGCGCCGTGTACTCGTGGATCACGCGAAATCCCGCTCGCGAGCGAAACGCAATGCCGGTGCACAGGAATTGCCCCCGGACGAGGATCCTGTGGCAGCGATGTCGATGGACGTCGATGTGATCGCGTTGGATGAAGCGCTCGAAGCGCTGATGCAGCTAGACCCGCGGCTGGCCCAAGTGGTCGAACTGCACTATTTTGGCGGCATGACCTACGAAGAGATCGCCGCTTCCGTGGGTGCCTCCGCGGCCACCGTGCACCGCGACATTCGCCTGGCGCGCGCTTGGCTGCTCGACCAAATCGGGGGTAGCCGCTCCAAATGATTCCACGCGCCCGCTGGCAGCAGATTCAAAGCCTGTTCGAACAATTGGCCGACGTGGACGGCGCGGAGCGTGCGGCCCAACTCGACAAGGGCTGCGGCAACGATGTCGACCTGCGTCAATCGGTCGAATCGTTGTTGGATTTGGATCAGAACCGCAAAGATCCGCTGTTGCATGCCATCGGGGCGGCCGCCGAAGCTTTGTTGGAGGATCATCGCGACCGCTTGATCGGCACGCGCGTCGGCCCGTATCGCGTCGTGTCAATTTTGGGCCATGGCGGCATGAGCATCGTCTACCGCGGCGAGCGTGACGATTCGCAATATCAACAGACCGTGGCCATCAAGGTATTGCAGCATGCGACCCTGCATCCGCGTCTGCGCAGTCGGCTGCACAGCGAGCGTCATATATTGGCCACCCTCGATCATCCTTGCATTGCCCGGCTGATCGACAGCGGCGATCTGGAGGATGGCACCCCCTACTTAGTCATGGAACATGTCGACGGCGAGGCCATCGACCAGTTCTGCGACAGCCGCACCTTGTTCATCCGCGAGCGCCTGGAGCTGTTCGTCGAGGTTTGCGCCGCGGTGCATTATGCGCATCGCAATCTGGTGGTTCATCGCGACATCAAAGCCTCGAATATCTTTGTCACTGAAGAGCGCACACCCAAACTGCTGGATTTCGGCATTGCCAAGTTGCTGGCGCCGGAAAGCCTGTCGCACACTCTTCCTGTGACGCGTTTGCAGGAACGAATTCTGACGCCCGAAAACGCGGCGCCCGAGCAAGTCCTGGGCCGCCCGATCACCACCGCGACCGACGTCTACGCCTTGGGCGTACTGCTGTACCAGCTGCTCACCGGCCGTTCCCCTTATCGATTGCTGAGCTATAGCCAGTTGCAACTGGAGCGGGCAATTTGCATGGACGACCCGACGCGTCCCAGCCAGACGGTTGTCGCGAAGATCAAGGGCGAGAGCGACGCGGACCGCAGCAGAATTTCCGACCGTCGTGGCCTGTCGCCACAGCGCTTGCAGGCGCGATTGGCCGGCGACTTGGATGCCATCGTGGCCATGGCGATGCGCAACGAGCCCGAGCGTCGCTATACGTCGGTGGAAGCGTTCGCCGACGACGTGCAGCGGCATGTGCTGGGTCAGCCGGTGCGCGCGCGCTCCGGCGATTGGCGCTACAACTCGGCCAAATTCATACGCCGCAATGTCTTGGCCGCGGTCGCGACCGCCGCGGTGTTTCTCGGCTTGGTTTTGATTGCCGGCGTCACCATGTGGCAGAACCACCGACTGAGTTTGGCGCGCGATGCTACTGCGCAAGAACGCGACCGCGCGAAACAGGTGTCGGCCTTCCTCGTAAAGGTGTTCTCGCAGGCAGATCCCTTCAAGGCTCAAGGCAAAGATCCCACCGCCAAGGATCTACTGGACAACGGCGCCGCGGAGATCAGAAACAATACCACCTTGCAGCCGGAGGTCCGCGCGCAGCTGCTGGAGAGCATCGCGGTGGCGTATCAACGCCAGTCGCATTCCGATTTTGCGATTCCTCTATTTGAGGAGGTCGTCGCGATACGCCGCGATGAACGGCCCTTCGACAAGCGCATTGTCGCGGTGGCGCTGGCCAATTTGTCGGCGGCGCTGATGGAGGCCGGGCGATTGGTGTCGGCGGAGCAGGACATCAAAGAGGCATTGCAGACATTGCAGGATGGCGACTCGGCGCCGACCCTCGAAACTGCCGACCTATTGCGGCAATACGGCCATTTTTATCTGGCTACCAAGAGCGACTACAGCGCCGCCACGGACATGTTCAAACGAGCGCTGGCGATATATCGCAGCTTGCCGGGGGATCAAAACCTGGCCATTGCCATGACATTGAGTCAATTGGCAACCTCGGCCGCCTGGTCAGGCAAGTACGAGGAGGCCGAGGACTATCAAAGCAAGGCGCTGAACATTTTTCGGGCCACCACCAGCAGCAAGTTCCCGGATCACAACCGTGCCCTGGCTACCCTCGGCCACATTCAGACCCATCTGGGCAAGTACGCCGCAGCTGAGCAATCGCTGAATGAGGCGCTGCAGGTAGAGACCACGGTCTTCGGTGCGGACAATCCGCGCAGTGCGGCGATCGAGTCGGACCTGTCTGATTTGTACCAGCGTGAGGGCGACAACGGGCGCGCCGTGCAAGCCGCCAAGGAAGCCTTGCGCATTAGCCTGTTACGGCTGGGCGACAAGAATCCCACTACCGGCTATTACCACGACGGCCTCGCCAATCTGTATCTGGAGGCCGGCGACTTGGCAGAAGCCGAGGCCAGCGAGCACAGAGCGCTGGCCGTCTACGCGGCTGCTCTGCCCGCGCGCCACCTATATGTGGCGGCAGGTCAGCAAGTGCTCGGCGAAGTGCAATTGCGGCGCGGTGCCTACGCGGAAGCGGAGCGGGAGTTGCGCAACGCGTTCGATTTGGAGACCTCGCTGAATGCCGCCGATTGGCAGATCGCGCGGACCAACGCGAGTCTTGGCTGGCTGGCGATCCAGAAAAACAATGCGGCGGAAGGCGAGCCGCGGTTAGTCGAGGCGCGGGCCAAACTGCTGGCGCGTCTGGGAGCCAAAGACCCTGAAACAATGCTGGCAACGACGCGCCTGGCGCAATACTTCCAGGCTCATCATCGCGACGCCGAGGCCGCAACGCTGCTGCAAGGCGCGCGGTAGCGGCCAAGGTTGCCGAAACGTCAGGTTCGACCGCTCACAGTTGCTGTAAACTGCCTGCAATCTATGAGGAGGCCGTGATGGCAAACGCTAAAGGTTCAACTCGCGCCGTGATACGCGCACCGATTCTCGCCGCCATTCTCGCTTTCGCGGCCGCCACCACTGTTGCCCACGCCGGCGCGCGCGAAGAAGGCAAGCTGCTCACGGCGACCGAAGTGCTGGAAGAGGTCGAGGCCATGCCCGATGTACGGCTGCCCGACACCTTGCTGTCGCATGCCTACGGAATCGCGGTGATTCCGGATGTGACCAAGGTGGCCTTCATCTTCGGCGGCCGACATGGCGAGGGGGTTCTCACCGTTCGGGATAAATTGACCAGCCCTTGGAGCAATCCGGTTTTCATTTCCCTGACCGGCGGCAGTTGGGGCTTCCAGGCAGGCGCCCAGTCCTCCGACATCATTCTGGTATTCACCACCAAGGCAGGCATCGAAGGCATTGCCGGCGGCAAAATCACCTTGGGCGCAGACGCGTCGGTCGCCACCGGACCGGTCGGACGTCAAGGTTCAGCCGCAACAGACATGACCTTCAATTCGGAAATTTACTCCTATGCCCGCACGCGCGGCCTGTTCGGCGGCATCGCACTCGACGGCAGCGTGATACGCATCGATCGGCCCTCGAACGCCTCGTTCTATCGTAAGGCGGGAATTTCTGCGTCGGAAATCATGGCGGGCCAGGCGCCGTCGGCGCCACCGACCGCACAACGTTTTCTTGAGCGTTTAGCGCAGGCAACTCGCACCTCGGTCCGCGGTTCACCCGCGCCGCAGGCGGACATACCGGCGCAATCCCAGAACGCAACGGCGCCGCCGGTCGCTGAGCCGGCGCGCACCTATCCGCTGGAAGATCAGAAGAAGTGACCCGCGGCGGCCGCGCCGACTTCGTGGTCAAGTTCGCGCGGCTCGCCTTTCTCGGCATTGGATTGTCGCTGCTGGTCAGTGCGGCGCAGGCCCGCGATCCGCTGGTGTTTTTGACCGATTTTGGCACCCAGGATGGCGCCGTGTCGGCCATGAAGGGCGTCGCCTACAGCGTCTCGCAAGAGCTGCTGATTTCAGATTTGAGCCACGAGAATCCCAGCATTTTCGATGGCGCCTACCGCCTGTATCAAACCGAGCAATTCTGGCCGGAGCGCACCGTGTTCGTGGCCGTGGTCGATCCTGGCGTCGGCACCAAGCGCCTCTCCGTGGTGTTGAAAACCCGTACCGGGCATTATTTTGTCGGGCCCAATAACGGATTGCTGTCGCTGGTGGCGGAGCGCGATGGTATCGAAGAGTTGCGCGAGATCGATGAAAAGGTGAATCGACGTCCGGAATCGGGAGAGTCGCACACCTTTCACGGCCGCGATGTGTTTGCCTATACCGGCGCGCGCCTGGCCGCCGGCGTCATCAGCTTCGCGCAAGTCGGGCCCGTGCTGCCAGCGCAAGCATTGATCATGATTCCGTACCGCAAGCCGCAGCGGGTCGGCGCGAAGATTTCGGGCATCATTCCGGTGCTGGATGTGCAATATGGAAACGTCTGGACCAACATTCCGAAGCCCCTTTTTGATCAATTGGGAGTAGCGTTAGGTGAGCCGCTGCATGTGCGGATCTATCACGGACAGCAGCTCGTGCACGAAGAGAGGGTCCCCTACCAGCGCACCTTCGGCGATGTTCCCTTCGGCAAACCCTTGGCCTACATCAACAGCCTGTTGAATGTCGCCATTGCGCTCAATCAGCAGAACTATGCCGTCGCCCACAAAATCGAATCCGGACCTGACTGGTCAATCGAAATCAGCAAGAACTGATAGGCAAGCTCCGATCACTCGGTTTCCTCAACACTCACCATGGCGGCGCCGAACACATTCGAACAACGGCGGGCCACGGCCAAGTCGCGTTTAGCGTTGCCGCTCCGACATTCTTTCTTGTCGAAGGCGGCCGACAGTGTCGCCGCCTGACCGATGCGCGCGATTGCCTGCGCGGTGGGTTGAATCTTTTCGAACGGACCGGATTTACTCACATACTCAGCCGGCAGCGCCAACGTTGAGAAATCCCGAGGAGTGTCGGTGACCATCGCCATCAAGTGATCGGTGCCCTTCGGTCCCAATGCGGTCACATTCCAATCCTGGCGCGGCAACTGCATGTCCTGGTTGGCCTTGATGCCATTGGCGGAATCGAGTTGGTTGGGAAACAGCAGGTAAAAGCTGTCGGGCTGCGTTCCACGGTAAAATAAATACACGAATCCGTCTCGTTGCGAATGCACCGTCAGACTGAGATTGGTGCCGATCTTCAAGGTGGGGGCCTGCAGCTTGGCCGACACTTGCCAACGATCGTCGCGTTGAGCGTAGATGTCGTTCAACGACGCCAAGGTGTCGATGCCGCCCGCAACGGGCGCAGCCGCTGCGCCGTTGGCAGCATCGGCGCCGGCCGACGATTCGCTCAACGCCGGCACCAGGCCGGCATTGCCCGCCAGCGTCGGATGCTGCAGCGCAGATTCTTCCTGGGTTTTATTGAGTCGCGCTTGCACGCAATCCGCCAGCTCCTGCATCGACAGGGAGCCGCTGTGATCCGCATCCGTCGCGCCGCCCGCAAGGCATTGTTCGAAGTTGTAGGTCATGGCGCCCCCCTTCGAGGTATCCCACGCCACTTCATTGTTTCTGGCGGCGGCGAGAATGACCATGTTGTGATCGGTGGTATGCAGATCCAGACCGCGATTGAACGAGTAGCTGCCCAGATTCACGGCCAACGAACATTGAGGACTCGACGCCTCTGGGCTGT
>JAXDQN010000464.1:0-3597 GCA_034667865.1 Gammaproteobacteria bacterium | reverse complement strand
CTCGAACATGTCCAAGGAGTTATGCGATACCCACCACATGTTTCGATATGAATAGCCGGGCAGCAGCGTGTACCCAGCTGGGGCGAACTTGGCCGGGTCGGAGCCGCGGCGAATATCGGCAATGACTGCAGCGGGCAAAATCTGCCGACGGTTCCACGTCCCTTCACAGCGCAGCAGCTCCCCGAAGCGGCACAGGTCGCGCAGCGTGGCGCTCAGGCCCGCGCCACCCATTGCCACGCCGATGGAATCAACAATGATGGACGCATCTTCCTCACAGCCGATGCGCGACCAGATCCGCTCGCTCATCATGTCCGCCAATCCGATGCCGGTGGCGCGTTTCATCACCCAGCACAGCACCTCGGTGTTGACGGTCTTGTAGCTGAAGGCCGCACCGTGGTCGCCTTCCTTGCGCAGTGTCTGCAGGTACTCGTAAAAATTGCCGGGTCCGCGATAGTCGGCGGGTCGCGGCCGCAGACCCCCAGCACGGCCATAATTCCAGATGTCGGCCAGTGGATCGGCGTATACCTCCGAGTAAGCGACCCCAATCTGCATGTCCAAGACTTCGCGCAGCGTGGCATCGGCATAGGCGGTGCCCCGCATTTCCGGCAGGTAGTAGGCAACTGTGTTGCCTTCCTCGAGCGTGCCTTCATGCAGCAGCGTCGCCGCCAGTGTCGCGGCGTAGGATTTCGTGATCGAAAAGCAGGAATGGGTTCCGTGCGGCTGCAGGGCACCGAAGTAACGCTCATAAATGCGGCGGCCGCGATGCAGGATCAGGATGCCGTCCGTGTAGGTGCGTTGCAGCGATTCACCCCAACTCAGCCGATTGCCGTTCAAATCCACAAATGACAGGGCTTCGACCGCCGCTTCGCAGTCGCGGGTGACCAGTCCTAGGTCGCTGGGTTCGTCCGCGCCACGCCAGATTCCGGCGGTGGGCGCCAATTCGCGCATGTGAGACAAGGACCAGCGCAGCTCCGGAAATCCGAGGACGCGGTCGTCCTCGAATCGGATCCGTCTATCCGGAGCCGGCGGCGAGCCCTGCATCCACCCTTGGGAGTTCGGGTCAGAGGCTTCGTTGTCCAAATACTCGACGCCGTCGAAAATCCATTTGCCAGTCTTCATGCACCAAGACTGCCGACTTCAGACAATGGGCGCAAGCGCCCTTTATTCCGCCGTGGAAGGATCTATCATGCCGGTGACGCGCGAGATTCGATTGGCCGGAAAACCGCCCAGCTCCGCATGCCGCTTCACCAGGCCCTCATCGGCCGCCTGGTAGATGCAGTAAATACGGTCGCCAGTCACGTAGCTGTGCACCCACTGCACGCTCGGGCCCATGCTGCTCAAGACCCCACAGGACTTCTGCGAAATCGACTTGAGTTCGGCCGGGCTCAGCTTGCCGGCCCCCGGGATTTCACGTTCGATCAGGAATTTGGGCATTTCTTTCTCCTCGAGTTGTAAGGTGCGTCGCACACAAGTCTCCCGCAACAGCGCAGCGGCGTCTTGAAAGGCTCATGAAATCTCTCTAAAACGAGCCGCAACAGCCAGCCGAATACGTTTTGGGGTGCTGCCTTGCGTGCGCGCATAGGCCGAGAAAGTTGGGCGGTTGACCTGGGCAACCGCATCGTCGATAGCCAGTTGCCGGCAGTCGGCGTACGCGTACCGCGTGAACAGGGTGGTTGAACCAAGACTGTCGCAGACGCGCCCAGCCGCGCGCTGGATGCGGCGGAACAAAATAGCCGCGTCCGCGTCCTGGTTGATGTCCAGATCGGCGAACCGGACTTTTTCGAACAGCACCAAACCGACGGGGGCCGCTTGGACAATGGTGCATAGGGATGAGGCCATGACGGCCGCCGCGACGAGGGGTAACAGATTTTTCATTTCGTTTTCCTATTGATCGAGTGTTTAATTGTTGGAACGAGATGTAGCGTCACTCCTGCGCGCGCCGGCGTCTTGAATCGCGGCTGAAACGCGCCTGAAATATCAATAAAATTGCGCGAGACTGCAGCAATGGATTTTATTCGCGTCGGAACCTTCGAGCTCTATCCGTCGGAGCGGATCCTGTCGAGCGGGGGAAAACCCGTGGAATTGGGCGCGCGCGCGTTCGACTTGTTGCTGGTGCTGGTCGAGCAGCATGGGCATTTGGTCACCAAGGCGACGCTGCTGGAGCGCGTCTGGCCGAAGCTGGTGGTGGATGAAAATAATCTTCCGGCGCAGGTCGCGAGCTTACGACGCGTGCTGGGGGCGTGCGCCATCACCACGGTGCCCGGATTCGGCTATCGGTTGGACTTGCCGGTCGGAACCTCGGCGTCGCCGGCTGCGGCCGCGACCGGTGCTGCCCCCGAGGCGCCGCGACTGGCCGTAGCACACGGCACCTGGCCGAGTCGGCTGGGCGCTTTGATCGGCCGCGACGCGGATTTGCGCAATATCCAGACATCGCTCGCAGGCCACAACTTGGTCAGCATTGTCGGTGGCGCCGGGGTCGGCAAGTCGCGGCTTGCGCAGGAAATCCTGATGCGCGAATCTGAGCGCGCAGACGCTGGCGTGTCATGGGTTTCTCTACAGCCGGTTGACGACATCAGCCATGTGCCGTCCGCCATCGCCTTGGGACTGGGTCTGACGCTGCCGGAATCGGTCGATGGATTTGCCGCCTTGCGTCAGGCTCTGGACCATACACCGCTGCTGCTGATCATCGATGGAGCCGAACACCTCAACGAGGCATTGGCGCCGCAAGTGGCGGCCCTGATTTCGCAGACTCGGGGCCTGCGGGTGCTGCTCACCAGTCAGGCGCCCCTGGGTATTCCAGGGGAGATCGTCTACCGTCTGGACGCCTTGGCGGTTCCCGAACCCGGCAGTGCATTCGCCGATGCCGCGCGCTTCGCCTCGATCGAGCTGTTCGTGCAACGGGCCTCGGCCGCCGACTGCGGTTTCCAGCTGACAGCCGCAAACGCGCCGCTGGTCGCCGATATTTGCCGGCGCCTGGATGGCAACGCGCTGGCCTTGGAGCTGGCGGCTGCCCGCGTCCCGGCGCTCGGTATCTCGGCGCTGCGGGCGCGCCTCGACGACCGATTCCGACTGCTCAAGCAGCGGGTGCATACGGATAATCCGCACCACGGCGCATTGCATGCAGCATTCGATTGGAGCCATGGCCTGCTGTCGGCGACGGAGCAACGGGTGTTCAACCGTCTCGGCATATTCGCCGGCAGTTTTTCGCTCGACGCGGCCGCGCGCTGCGTAGCTTATGACGGCATGGACCTATCCGAAGCCATCGATCTGATCGGTCGGCTGGTGGATCGCTCGCTGGTGACCACGCTTCCCGGGGACCCGCCTCGCTACGTGCTGCTCGAAACCGCGCGCTTCTACGCGCGCGGCAAGCTGGCGAGCGACGCTCAACTCGACGCTGCACATCGACGCTTGGGCCTGACGATGTTGCAGTTGCTGGACGTCGCCTACGAAGAATACTGGTCCTTGGATGAGGCCATCTGGCTGCATCGCTACGAACCTGACATCGTCAATGTGCGGGCTGCAATGAATTGGGCCATGCAGCACGATCGACAGCTGGCCATTTCTCTGTATGGCTCCGCCTGGCCGCTGTACGTCGAA
>JAXDQN010000463.1:0-2853 GCA_034667865.1 Gammaproteobacteria bacterium | reverse complement strand
GATTGGAATCGAGGCATCAATCTGTGACGCACGTCGCATAACGAAAATTCTTCTGATTTGTTCTATTCGAAACCCAATACTCGGGCGTACCCCGTATGATTGCGCGCCAGTCCTGGGATGACTGATACGCGGCGATTCAATCATGAAGCGTGAACTGGCTGCATTGGCCGACGAACCATTCGACCTACTCGTCGTCGGCGGCGGCGCGTTTGGCGCCGCGGCGGCTTGGGATGCTGCATTGCGGGGGTTGAAAGTCGCGATCATCGAACAAGAAGACTTCGGTTCCGGTGCATCGGCCGAGTGCTTCAAGATGGTCCACGGCGGCATTCGCTATTTGCAGCATGCCGACATCCGCCGCCTGCGCTCCTCCTGCGCCGAGCGAACCGCGTTACTGCGAATTGCCCCCCACCTCGTCAATCCGTTGCCGATTGCCATCCCCACCTACGGCCATGGCCGGCAGGGAAAGACCTTTTTGGCGACCGGCATGCGCGTCTACGACCTGCTGACTATGGGCAGGAATGCGGGACTGAACGACGCAACCCGCCGAATCGCGGCCACGCGCCTGCTTTCTCGCAGCGATACCCTCGATCTTTTTCCGCAGCTCGAGTCGCGCAGCTTGACCGGTGCTGCGGTATTCGAAGACGGACAGATGTATCACCCTGCCCGACTAGTGCTGGCTTACATCCGCTCCGCTGTCGGTCGGGGCGCCGTTGCCGCCAACTACACCCAGGCACTGCGTTTTCTTTGGGATGCAGAGTCGGTGTGCGGCGTGCGCGCCCTGGATAGGCTGGAGAACGTCGAGTTCGACATCCGAGCCAAGTTGGTGCTGAACGCCGCCGGACCCTGGGCGGAGTATCTGCTGCAAGATCCTGCGCATTTCGGGGTGCACGAACGCGGGCATTTTTCCAGGGACGCATGCTTTTTAGTGGACCGCCGGCCGCGCTCGGCGCACGCACTGGCGGTTCCCGGCTGGAGCAAGGACAGCGACGCCGTCATCGGCCGCGCCGCGCGCCATTTATTTGCCGTGCCCTGGCGCGACCGGACGTTGATCGGCGTCTGGCACCGGTTGTTCCCCGCCCGGCCCGACACGGCCAAGATCGAGGAGTCCGAACTCGCAGCGTGGATGGAGGAAATGAACGCCTCCTATCCGGCGTTACGGTTGAAACGCGATGACGTCATTTATGCCAATTGTGGGTTGGTGCCGTTCGGCGATGCAACCGCTGCCAACGGCGAACTGAGTTTTGGCAAGGAATCACGTTATTTTGACCATCGCCAACAAGGCATCGCCGGCTTGGTGACCGTCATCGGCATTCGTTACACGACGGCGCGCGGGGATGCCGCGACCGCACTTGACCTGCTGCTTCAGCAGCTGCCGCGACCTCCGAGCCGAGCAGCGACCGACCGTACTCCGTTGATCGGCGGTGACACCGACAATTTTGCCGAACTTCAGGCCAACGCCCGGCGGCTGGTTGGCGATTCGGTTCCAGCGGCGGTTCTTTCAGCCTGGCTGAGAAACCACGGTACGCGCTACCAGACATTGGCCGAGCTTGCCCAATCACCCGCCGAAGCTCGGCGGCTGGGAGGCAGCGATACCCTGGTCGTCGAAGTCACTCATGCGGTGCATGAGGAAATGGCGATGCATTTGGACGATGTCGTATTGCGCCGAACCGATCTTGGATCCGGCTCGCACCCCGGCGCGCCGGCCATCACTCAGGCGGCGCAGCACATGCAGCAACTGTTGGGCTGGAGCGATGCGCGGCGCGGCGATGAAATCGCGCGAACCGAGGCGGCACTGACACATCACCTGGCGGCGGAGCTGAAAGCCGCCGCCGCGGAGCAGGTAACGCCATGAAAATGCTCATCACCGGCGGGACCGGATTTATCGGTTCGCGTCTCGCCCTTGCCGCCCGCACCGCCGGCCATGAGATCGTGGTTGCCGGCCAGTTAAATTCCGATGCAGAACGTGCCAGGGCTAAGGAGCTGGCTGCCGCTGGTGTCCAAATCGATCTGGGCCCGCTGCAGGAAGCCAGCTACGCGCGCCGCATCGCCGAGGGCTGCGAGGCGGTGATTCACCTTGCGGCGGCGCAGCACGAAGCAAACGTCGCCGATGCGTATTTTTTTGACGTCAATGTGAACGGCACGAAAACTTTGTTGGATGCCTGCAAATTCGCGGGGGTCAGACGTTTCGTCTATGGCAGCACCATCGGGGTGTACGGCGAATCGAGCGGCGCGATTTTGGATGAGGCCACACCGCCTCGGCCGATGAACGTGTACGGCCGCAGCAAATTGCAGGCCGAAGAGACGGTCAAATCGTTCGGCCAAGGCCTGCAGATCTGCATCGTGCGCATTTCGGAAACCTACGGGCCCGGCGATTTTCGCCTGCTCAAGCTGTTTCGCGCCATCAACCGCGGGCGGTTCTTCGTCATTGGCTCTGGCCTGAATCAGCGCCAGGTGATCCACGTGCTCGACCTGGCGCGCGGCTTGATGCTCGCGGCGACCAGCGCGGCGGCAGTGGACGAAACTTTCGTGATGGCGGGTGTCGAGACCATGACGACCCGCGAGTTGGTGCGGCAGATCGCCGTGGCGCTGGGCAGTTCCCCGCCGGCGCTGCGCGCGCCTCTCTGGCCGTTTATGGCCGCCGCAGTGTTGTTCGAGCGAACCTTGACGCCGCTTGGGATTCAGCCTCCCCTGCACCGCCGTCGGCTGGATTTTTTTCGCAAGTCTTTTGTGTTTTCGACCGCCAAGGCGCAGCGCGTGCTCGGTTTCACGCCGCAGATACCGTTCGCCACAGGCGCCGCTGAGGCGGCACGCTGGTACCGCGATCAGGGCTATCTGTAAGTTCAGCCCGCGGCC